>CANQME010000001.1 GCA_947624815.1 uncultured Lachnospiraceae bacterium
TCTTTGTTGTCCCGTGATTACTGTTGTTTGGTTCGTATACTTATTTCGCATACATTTCTGAAATTTCTCTTAAAGAACTTTCAGGGTTCTGCATACTGTTTAGTCTTCAATTGTCAAGGTCCATATGGCTCTCACGAGCCAGCGCAGAAGGAGGGATTTGAACCCTCGCACCGCTATTAACGGCCTGCACCCTTTCCAGGGGTGTCCCTTCAACCACTTGGGTACTTCTGCCCAAAGATGCCTGAATCCGAAAAAAATACCGCGAATGGAGTTGCTTCAGTACCTTGTCAGTCCAACTGTACCAAAAGCGTACCAATCACAGCAAAAAATAGTCTAGCACAAGGCCATGGATTTGTCAACCACATTTTCAAAATAATTTACCGTTTGGCAAAGAATAAAACAAGTTTATTTTTCCCCGCGACAATGGTATGCTTTAAGAACAAACGGAATATATTGTTTTCAGATGGGCATGTAAGCCTGCTATAGTGTGTGAATCTTTGGCACATAAGTTGCCTGTGTGGCAACCGCTATAGCAGCAATGCCCATTTTGTAATACAATATCATTTATCGTCCGATGTCCGATTCTTTCCCCGCTACATAATCCAGAATCACTTTCAGTTCCGGGCTTTCGCCGTTTCGGCAGAACTGCTCGAAGCCGCACGCAGATATCATTCCCCACAAGCCCAGGACATCACAACAGGCGGGCAGCAATAATCAACGCCTTTTAAATGCAGGCCCCTGCCATATGCCTCGCGAACGATTGCCATAGCAAAAAAAGATGTTGCATCAAGGTATCTGTAACGCTCAGGTACGGTTGTCAGATGCCTGGGAACCGGCGTTCTCTGAGAAGCGATGAACGCGGAAAATTCTTCCCCGATTACGGACTTGATTTCCTCCGCTGCGCTTCTGATCACGACACATACCCGCTCATATTCCTCTATTTTCAGAACAGGGATTTTAACGCACAGTATATGATGCCCGCTTCCAATCAGGCCCGCTTCTTCCAGCACGGGGATATTGGAAATGAGCTCGCTCGGAATATCATTCCCGATCCGTTCCTCAAGCGGAATATCTGCGTAAATGCACCAAAGAAACGGGATGATGTGCTTAAAATACAGATCCCATGAAAAGCCGTATCTGTGAGGGTTATCGAGAAGCGTCGTGTCAAATTCGTAAAGACGGACAAGCCTTGTGCCTCCCGCCGCCAAAGCCTCGGTAGTCCGATGCCCGCCGTATATCCGGTATTGGGACGTTTCCTGATACTCCTTCATGTTATATCCGGCTTCAAATGCTGTCGCGTTCGCAAGCCACTGTCCGCCGTCCCTGCGCTTTGGGAATTTCAGCGGTTCTATTTTGCCGGCACCGGAATACTCAAAATCCTGCAGGGCTTTCAGAACGGCGTATCTGTCAAGCTTTGTCCTCTCTTCGGCCCCCATTTCCTGTTCAAAGGCCATCCCGGAAATCTGTTCCGACATTTTTTCAATAATGCTCCACACCGTATCGAAATGTTTATGCGCAAAATCAAGCTGAGGCTGAAAGCTTCTGAGCGCATCCTGCGGCTTTCTGATGATAAAATCCGAATACACCCTGCCGCCGTCCGTTTTTTGCATCAGTTCGCCATCCACAAGCTTTTTGACAATCGGTTCGATATACGCCGCCGGGATTCCTGTTGCTTTTGAAAGATCTGTGATCCCGACAGGCTTTTCATATGCGAGCATCAGCAGATTCTGCGCGATCAGGTCGTCTTCGACAAGCGACACCGGCTCGCCCTTAAGACCGTCGCAGCCGCCAATTGACAGATACAGCTTTCCAGGCAACAGATTTTTTCTTTCCATTCTTTCCAGTCCTTTCTTCATCTGACCGCGGCCTGCTGCCAGACGGCTTTTGACCGTGCCCTCCGGAATATTGAGCGCCTCCGCGATATCCGAAACGCTTTGATTCCTGAAGTAAAAGCGGATCAGGACCTCGCGGATGCTATAGCCGAGAAAATTAAGCTCTTTCCGTACCTCGGCGGCTTCCTCCGAGGAGAAATACTCCTCATCCGCTTCTGCGGCCAGATCGGTCATATCGTCAAGGCATATCGTAACGGGGTATCTGTATTCCCGGCGCAGACTATCATTGTACTTATGGAAAAGCGTATTGGTAAGCCATGTTTTCTGGTGTTCAATGACCCCGCCCTTGTGCAGATAGGCAAATGCCGCGAGCATGGTATCGCCCACAAGGTCCTCCGCGTCTGTCTGCGAATTGCATTTTGATACCGCCAGCCGCATCAGATAGTCGTAGTATCGCAAGATTTCTTCGTCTGTCATGTTTCTCCCTGCCTTCCGGAAAGCGTTTGAACGTTCACCTGTATAGTCGCGCCGGTTTCACTTTGGTTCAGAGCTGAGATGCAATCACATAAAAATATGCAAAACAATATGCAAAACGAAAAAGAAAAAATCCCGCAACACACGGGATTTTCAAGCGGAGAGAGTGGGATTCGAACCCACGCGCCCTTGCGGACAAACGGTTTTCAAGACCGCCTCGTTATGACCACTTCGATATCTCTCCAAACGCCTTTTCATTGTATTGGATTCCGGTATATTTGTCAAGGGGGTGGGCAAAATTTCTGCCCGCCCCCTGCAGGATCTGTGCGATTCGCTAATAACCGGGGATTTTAATACCCGAACAGCTCCGCCGCGTCAAGAAGCTTCGGCGCCATTCTATAGCCGTCCTCGGACAGACCCTCGCAGCCCATGCCGATGACGCCGGCCTTCAGACCGGTATTTCCAGGCATGCGGTATTCCATAAATTCTATTTTCCTTCCGGAGCTTTATAATTCGGGTTCTCCACGACCTTAACGATTCCCTTCTTCCACAGAATGCGCGCACACAGAATGGAGAGCGGGATCATGATCAGCAGCAGGTAGCCGGCCATTCCGGAGGAAGCAATGCCCGCGATCGTGAGCAGAGACACCAGAAGCGCCGGGATCGCAATAATCAGCAGCTTGTTCTTCACATAGGTCGGAGCGTTGCCGCGGCCTAAGATGCCCAACGACATACAACCAAACAGAGCCGGAAGGATATAACCGCTGGCAGTGGATACCACCTCATTCTGCAGGATACCCTGCAGCGGTGCAATCAGCAGAAGTCCCAGAGCCAGAACCACGATAGTGACAATGGAGGACACGCAGGTGGAGATCAGCGCGATGGCATCTCCTTCGGTAGTATTCTGCTCGACCTTCGCTACCTTCTGCGCTTCCATCGCGCAGGGGATCTTCAGGTTCATCAGATTGCCGGTAGCAAACGTCAGATAGGAAGAAGAACCCAGAAGAGGCGTGTAGCTTCCTACCTCCGCAAAACCGGTAGGCACCATCAGCGCCATAATGGACACCAGGCCCGGAAGCAGCTGCTTAAACGACGGCCAGCAGCCGTAGACCGCGCAAATGATCAGCGGAATGCAGAACGTATACAGAACGAACAGCAGCATAAAGACACGGCCCGTCTTATGGGACCAATGGATAAATGGATCAAGCTGTACCTTCGGCGCAGCGTTTTTCTCTTTTTTACTCATCGTTTTCTCCTCCTTTTCCTATTTGAACAGTCCGTCCCACATAACGCTGGACGCCATACTCAGGATCAGCACGATCGCCATGGTGAAATTAGCCAGAACCGGCAGCTTCTTGCTGGCGAGACCCAAAAGAATCGTAAGAATCATGCTGGTAAATAAGGTCAGCGCCGTCGGCAGCTCCGTAAAGATCAGAATCGGAATATAGACTGCAAACATGGCCAGGTAGAATACTCCGGAGAATACCTGACCCCAGTCGCCCTTGCCGCTCTTGACCTTCATAATGCCGGTGGAGTATTTCTCCGCGAGAATCGCCACCAGAACGGGGCCGGACAGGACACCGACGGTCATGACGATCATAACGGCAGCGAAAACTGACGGATCGGAGGAAAGCACCTGGGACAGGGATACGCCGATGCCGGACGCGGTGTAGTCGGCGGCCATGATCTCATAGGACAGAGATCCGATGACCGAGAGCCTCCACCAGGGCCAGGCGGCGCCCAGGGATACGGACAGCGTGATGAAGCCCAGAAGGATCGCCAGGCTGGGAACCAGCGAAGACGTAATCGATGTCTTCACGACATTGGAGATCGTCTCCTTCGATACGCCCAGCTCCAGGCAGCGCTTTCTGGCCTTGAAAAAGCTGTACAGCGCGAATACGATGATGAAAACCAGTCCGAGAGCGATCAGGATATACAGCAGCGGACTGTTGGCTATGGTTGCTCCTGTCATAATACATACCTTCTTTCTTTTTTTATGGTGACCCGAGACTGCGGGACACGAAAATCTTGTGGTGCGCCCCGCGCGGCGGGCGTGTAAATTTATTTGTGCTCGGCCAGCCAGCGGTACGCGAAGTACGCATAAGAAGCGGTGCCGATGTACAGTACGGAATCGTCAAATCTCGCCTTGGGATGGTGCTGCGGATAGAGGAATCCCTCGTTCGCATTGCCCGCGCCCAGGAACAGTCCGACGGTTGGAACCTTCACACTGACGAAAGCGAAATCCTCGCTGCCTCCCCCGATCTTGCTTCCTCCCATGGGCGGCAGAACGGCCTGGCCCAAAAGCTCAGTCAGATAGCGCCGGGCAGAATCGGACATCTCATTATCCGCAATCATCGGCGGGCAGGAAGCCAGGAAATCCACCCGGGCCTCGGCGCGAAATACCTTCGCGGTGCCTTCAGCGATCTCCGTCATACGCTTCTTGGCGAAGTCCACCATTTCTACCGAACCGGCGCGGATGGTTCCCTCCATCATAGCAGTATCCGGAATCACATTGCTGGCGTTGCCGGCCTGAAACATACCAGGCGTAATCACCAGGAAATCTCCCGGTGTGATCTCGCGGGCATGGATCTCCTGCAGGGCCAGATGGATATGCGCCATCGCAGTGATCGGGTCGACGGACAGATTCGGCATGGCTCCGTGGCCGCCTTTGCCCTTCACAGTAATACGGAAATGATCGCTGGAAGCGGAACCGGTGCCGCCCTCGGGAATCATCAGAGTTCCCTTCGGGATCGGGACTCCGGTAGTCACATGGATCATCAGTGCCCCGTCCACATGGGGATTCTCCAGAACACCGTGGTCAATCATGTTGCTGGAACCGGCCAGGATCTCTTCGGCGGGCTGGAACATCAGCTTTACCTGACCCTCCAGCAGGCTCTCATTATCCTTAAGGAGCTTTGCCGCACCCAGAAGCATAGCCGTATGCATATCATGTCCGCATGCATGCATCCGGCCCGGGCACTGAGACTTATAGGGTACGTCCGCTTCTTCCCCGACAGGAAGCGCGTCCATGTCGCCGCGCAGCAGGATTGTCTTGCCGCCGGACTTTCCCAGAAGCACGGTAAAGCCTTCTCCGCACGGAACGGGTTCGCATCCCATCTCTTCCAGACGAGTCTTGACAAACTCCCTGGTAAATGTCAGGTCAAAGCCCAGTTCCGGATGCTGATGCAGTTCGCGCCGCCATGCAGTCATCTCTGCTTCCATGGCCTGCGCTGCTTCCAAAAAATGCTGTTTTACCTCTGCCATTCCACACTCTCCTTTACTCTTGATGAATTTTATAATTACAGGAGCCGGTCGATCTGCTCCTCAATTACCGGTATCTTCTTTACCTGCGGGTCGCGGATCAGACGTCTGCCGCAGGCTACCATTTCCACGTTCCGCAGGGCCCTTAGATCATCTAAGGGGTTATCCTTTACCACGATCAGATCCGCCGCCTTGCCTTCCTCGACCGAACCAGTCTCGTCATCGATCCCAAGGATCCTGGCGTTCTGCAGGGTTCCGCAGAAGATCGCATAAGCATTGGAAACGCCCACATATTTTGCGAACCAGTATAATTCTGCCCAGGTATTGTACTGGGATACAAAGGGACACGAAGCGTCGGTACCCAGCCCCACCGGGATCCCGTTCGCTACGGCGGTCTTCGCGCCGGAGATAACGCCGTCAGCCACAATCCTGGAATTGATCTGCGCCATCGGCGACAACATCGTAACGGAAGCGTCCAGTTCGGACAGAGGCAGCGCCGGGGAAATGGTGCAGATCAGGGCCGCATTCCTCTCCCGAAACAGGCTGATCAGATCCTCATCCAGTGGAGCGCCATGTTCGATCGTATCCACGCCGCCCTGAAGCGCCACTCGGATACCCTCACTGCTCTCCGTGTGGGATGCCACCTTAAGACCGTGGGTGTGGGCCGTATCGCACACCGCCTTTGTCTGCTCCAGACTCATCTTCAGTTCGCCCGGCTCTCCTTCCTTCTTCGCGTCCATGACTCCGCCGGTTACGCAGGTCTTGATCAAATCCGGGTGATGAGAGCAGACCTCCTCCGTCCTGGTCCGAAGTTCTGAAGGCGTGCTGCCGATGATCGCGAAGGTACCGTCGCCATGGCCGCCGGGAACCGTCACGGCAGGTCCGGACACCAGCGTGCGGGGCGCTTCGATCATTCCGGCTGACGCCATATCGCGAACCGCGATATCACTGTAGAACAGATCGCCCACCCCGCGAACCGTCGTCACGCCGGAATGAAGGATCGTTTTTAAGTTGCTCTTTATCATACTGCGCAATACGACTCCTCCGGCGGTAGTCGACGCAAAACGGATGATTGCCTTCTGCGCGCCTCCGCCGCCCATGGATTTGCTGGGGCGTCCCGTCCCGAACAGATGGGCGTGCATATTGATCATACCGGGAAGCACATATTTTCCTCCCAGATCGATAATCTCATAGCCGTCCGGCCCGGCCGCATTCGCGCCGGTGATCTTGCGGATCCGGCCGTTCTTCACCCATACGGCCGCGTTCTCCCTAACAGTTTCGCTGCCGGTTCCGTCTATGATCCTGCAGTTTCTCAGAACATATTTCAACGAATACGCCTCCTTTATGAACCGGAAATTGTTTTCAATCCTGCGTTTTACGCAACAAAAGCCTCCATATCGCCCTTGATACGGAAGCTTGGATAATTATACATCAATTTTACGGCATGGTCAATCTGTTTTTATCTGCCGTCCGGCGGTACCGGTGGTCTTCGCAGGAATACCTCCGCCACCGCCAGATCCTCCGGCGTCGTGACCTTGATATTCTCATAGCTGCCGCGGATCAGACGGGCCCGGCGGCCCATGAACCGCTCGACGACCATAGCGTCGTCGGTGATGGCGGATAGCTGGCCGGCCGCATTGCCGGCCGCAGCTCCGTTGCCTGCCGCCGAACCGGTGGCCGCCGGCGGGGCAGCAGCGCCTGACGCGCTGCCGGAGGCCGCCGCGTCGCCAGAAGATGGCGCATTGCCAGGAGATGGCACATTGCCGGAAAACGGCGCATTGCCAGAAGATGGCACATTACCGGAAAAAAGACCGCTACCCGGCCGGGCCGTGTCCGGCTCCAGAAATCTCCGGTATGCCTCATAAACCAGCGGATAGGAAAACGCCTGCGGCGTCTGCATCGCCCAGAGACTGCTGCGGGGAGGGGTCTCGACCGCGAATCCATCCGCGCCGGCCACCTTGATCGTGTCCTTCACCGGTACGGCAATCTCGCACGCCTCGTACTGCCGCGCTCCGTCAATGGCCGCCCGAATGATCTCATCCGTCACGCAGGGGCGGGCCCCGTCGTGGATCAGGACATAATCGCAGCCCGCCGCGGCTCTCAGTCCTGCGTAGACCGAATCATAGCGCTCGGCCCCGCCGGTGACGACGGCGCGGACCTTCGTGAATCCATAGGCGCCCACGATCTCATTCCGGCAGTACTCCTCTTCTCCCGGCCCACATACCAGGATGATATCGTCCACCGGGCTCTTCTCAAAAGCCCGCAGGGCATGGCAGATGAGCGGCTGGCCCGCCAGCTGCATGTACTGCTTCTGAATCCTGCTCCCCATTCGCCTGCCGCGCCCGGCGGCAAGGACGATGGCGGTGATCCTGTCGCTCATGATACCCATCTGCCTTTCCCGGAATGTTCCGTTTTTATTTCCCGCACGATATCGCGGAAGCCGCTTCGGCCGGATACGCGTCTTATCGCCCGATCTGCTTCATGCCTTATCGTCCGGCTTGCTCTGCATCTTATCGCTTGGCCTGTTCCGCATCTTATCGACCGACCTGCTTCACCCCTTATCGCTTGGCCTGCTTCGCCCCTTATCGCGTGGCCGGATCCACGTCTTATCTCTGGCCGGATCCATGCCACATCGGCCGGTCTGCTCCTATCGCTCTCCCAGCTTCAGATACGGTACCGCGTTCAGATCCCATCCGCTGCGGGTACCGTTGATATACTCGTAATAGGCCGCAGTCCCGATCATGGCCGCGTTGTCGGTGCAGTAGACCGGCGACGGATAATAGAATGTCAGCCCGGCCTTTCGGCAGGCCCTCTTCATCTCGCTGCGCAACTCTGAATTGGACGCCACGCCGCCGGCGATAGCCACCTTGTCATAGCCGCGCTCCTTCGCCGCCGCGATCGTATGGGTGACAAGCACATCCACCACCGCGTACTGGAACGACGCCGCCAGATCGGCCACATTTACCTCCTCACCGGTCATCTGCGCATGGTTGAGATAATTCAGCACCGCCGACTTCAGGCCGCTGAAGCTGAAATCATATTCAGAACCCTCGACCTTCGCCCTCGGGAAATGAATCGCCTTCTTATTGCCTTCCTTCGCCGCCTTATCGATCTTCGGCCCGCCGGGATAGCCCAACCCCACGGCGCGGGCCACCTTATCAAATGCCTCTCCGGCCGCGTCGTCCCGGGTCCGTCCCAAAATCTCAAATTCGCCGTAGTCCTTCACCACCACCAGATGACTGTGGCCGCCAGACGCCACCAGACAGACAAACGGCGGCTCCAGCTCCGGGTGTTCGATGAAATTGGCGGAAATATGCCCCTCAATATGATGGACGCCTACCAGCGGCTTGCCCGCCGCGTAGGCGATGGCCTTGGCCTCTGCCACGCCCACCAGAAGGGCTCCCACCAGACCGGGACCGTATGTCACGGCAATGGCCGTCATCTGATCCAGCGTCATACCGGCGTCGGACAGAGCTGTTTCGATCACCGGATTGATCTTCTCGATGTGCTTCCGGGATGCGATCTCCGGCACGACGCCCCCGTAGAGGGTGTGGAGATCGATCTGGGAAGAGATCACATTGGACAGGATCTGGCGGCCGTTCTTCACGACGGCCGACGCGGTCTCGTCACAGGAGCTTTCGATCGCGAGGATATAGACATCCCCGGTTGTTGTGTTCTTCTTCATTGTTGATTCATCGCCTCATATCATCTGCGTCCGGCCCGCGCAGTCTCCGTGCCGACCGGTCACCCAATCCTCGTCGAAACCCAGCTACACGCTCCGGCCGGCCTAATCCTCGTCGAAAACAGCTTCATGCTCCGACTCGCGCAGAACGCGGCCCTGCGCCGTCCGGCCAGCCTAATCCTCATCAAAACCCAGTTCCACGCTCCGCCCGTCCCGCGCAGCCACGCTTTGCGGGAAGATCTCCCGGACCTTCTCGATATATTCCTCCGGCCGGGTCAGCGACGGGCTGTAATGGGTCAGCCACATTTCCTTCGGCTGCGCCTCCTTTGCCAGCCGGGCGGCTTCATACATGGTCATATGCTTATAATCCCGGGCCTTCTCTTCCTTGCCGTCTTCGCCGTACATGCCCTCGCAAATGAACAGATCCGCGCCTGCGGCGTACTCGGCGATCACCGGAACGGGCCTGGTGTCGGTGCAGTAAGTCACCTTCAGACCGCGCCTCGGCGGACCCAGTACCATATCCGGCGTGTAGGTGACGCCGTCCATGAGTACATGTTCCCCTTTCTGCAGACGGCTCCACGCCTTCATCGGCACGCCCTGGCTCTTCGCCCGTTCCACATCGAACCGGCCCTTTCGGGGGATGGAAATGGAATAGCCGTAGCAGGTTACATTGTGGTTCACCTTGAACGCGTCGATATCGTAGGGTCCGATATGCAGATGCTCCCGATTCTCGGAAAGCTCTGCGTACCGCAGCTCGAACGGCAGCTCCGGCGCGATGATGCGCAGGGAATCCGCCACCCTCTTAAGGCCCTTCGGCCCGATCATCACCACCGGCTCAGTCCGCTCTGCGTTTCCCATAGTCAGAAGAAGACCGGGCAGGCCGCTGCAGTGATCGGCGTGATAATGGGTAAAGCAGATGATATCGATAGGCTTGGGACTCCAGCCCTTTTCCTTCAGCGCGATCTGGGTCCCTTCGCCGCAGTCGATCAGCAGATTGCTTCCGCCGCAGCGGACCAGAAGAGACGTCAGCCACCGGTACGGCAGCGGCATCATCCCGCCGGTTCCCAGAAGACATATATCCAGCATAAAATCATTCTCCATTCAAAAAACTATGGATATTTTACCCGTAAGGACGTACTTTGTCAACTGATTCGCCGGTTCCGCAGCGGAACTTGCCGGCTCTTCTTTCCTTTTATAACGCAAAAGGACTCCGAAGGAAATTTTCTCTCCCTTCGAAGTCCATTGTTTTGCAGCCTGCGTTCCGTTATACTCTCAGAGCCGTCGTCCTATACCGTAAATTCCTGTTCTCCCGGTCCGGCTGTATATCTTGTTCCGTCCGGAAGCACCACCTCCGCCTCCAGATTGGCGGGAAGCTTCACCCGCAGCGTCCACGCCGTGTTCCGATAATTCCACTCGCTCTCGATCCGTCCTGCAGGAGAATCGTAGCAGGCATACGCATGCTTAAGAAGCGGATGGGGCACTGGGGCGATCACCGTTTTCTCGTCACGGTAACGAATGCCGCAGACGCCGGAGATCAGCCATCCGGAGACCGCTCCGTAAGAATAATGGTTCTGCGACGCCTTTCCGTCCCAGGTCTCCCAGATCGTAGTCGCTCCCTGCTTCACGGCATAGAGCCAGCCGGGCGCCGTCTCCTGCAAAAGCAGCCGGTAAGCGGTCTCCGTATAGCCGTATTCTGCCAGTGTGCCGCACAGATCCGGGGTCGTCAAAAAACCGGTATTTAAGTGATAATCATTGTTTTGCACCAGCTTGTTCAGTTCGTCTGCCGCGGCACGGTTCTCCTCTCCGTCCAGAAGGCCGAACCGGACAGGCCGGATATACTGACACTGCCGTTCGCTTCGAATGGCGCCGTGATCTGTATATTCCTCCCGGAAAGCGCGGCGTGCGCCCTCTGCGATACGGGCGAACCGTTCCGCGTCCTCTGCCATCCAGGCGCCGCTTTCGCCGTCTTCCTTCATCTGCGTGAACCGTTTCGCATCCTCTGTCCAGGCGCCGACCCCCGCACCTTCCTCCGTCCGCGCGAACCGTTCCGCATCCGCCGTCTCTCCGAGAAGCGCGGCGATCTCCGACAGCAGCCGCCCGGAATAGGCCAGATAAGCGGTGGCGACATCGAAATTGCCGTTGCGCATGGCGGCCATCGGATTACTCCCCGGTTCGCACCATTCGCCGTAATCGATCCCGTTATGAATCCCATAGAGAGGCTGTCCCTCGCTGTCTGTCCGGTCGCTGTCAGCCCTCCCGGCAAGGAAGGCAAACCACCGTTTCATCATCGGATAATTGTCCCGCAGCACCCGGATATCGCCGCTTCTTTGGTAGACCGCGTACGGCACCAGAATACAGGCGTCGCCCCAGGCCGCGGAGCCGTACAGAAGCCCGCTGAAATAACTGGGACGGTTGTTGGGCGGAGCGATATTGGGAAGCCGTCCGTCCTCCTGCTGCCCGAAGCGGCACTGCCGGAGCCATTTGAGGAATACCGGCGCGGAATCCATCAGCGTCAGACCGGTCTCCGCAAAGATCCCTGCATCTCCGGTCCATGCAGCGCGCTCCCTCGTCGGGCAGTCCGTCGGCACATCGCAGAAATTTCCCTTCTGACTCCAGACACTGTTGCGGAAAAGCTGATTGACCAGTTCATTGTCACAGGAAAATTCCGCCGTTTCCGCCATATCCGAATAGACGGCATGAGCGACGAAACGGGCGTTTTCCAGATTCAGCCCGGTCTCTGCTTTCACATAACGAAAACCCATGATCGTAAAGCGGGGCTTATAATGGTTCGCTCCCTCTTTGCAGATGTAGGAGATCATCTGGTAGGTGCCGTTCTCCTTATGCCGCTTGCGGTCTTCGAAATTTTCCTGCGTAAAATTACCGTCGGCATCCAGAGTTTCTC
This sequence comes from uncultured Lachnospiraceae bacterium, assembly GCA_947624815.1. Taxonomy (GTDB): domain Bacteria; phylum Bacillota; class Clostridia; order Lachnospirales; family Lachnospiraceae; genus UBA3402. The sequence goes on from CANQME010000001.1 coordinate 12,152, forward strand.
CATGCAGAAGGCGGATCTCCTCTCCGTCCCTGCCGTCGACCCAGAATTCCACGTACCCCGCCAGATTCTGGCCGAAATCAATGACCCGGCTGCCGTCCGGCGTCGTGATCAGCCGGCCCTCAAAGGCTTCCTTCTCCTTCACGGGTACGGTATCCATGCCCCGAAGCGCTCCCGGCGCTCCGTTTTCCAATACATTGACGCCGTGCCAGTCCTCCGCCGTCCTGCGCGCGTCATAAACTTCTCCCTGCTGCAGATCGTTCTGACGCAGGGGACCGTCCTGCGACGCTTCCCAGCTCTCATCCGTAACCAGAACCGTTTTCCCTCCGCATTCCAGCTGGCACAGCAGAGCCAACGTATCCCCATAGAGGCAGCGGTCGCCGTCCACGCCGGAGGTGCTGCGGTACCAGCCGTCGCCGAGAAGGACTGTGATCTCATTCTCCCCGTCTTTCAGAAGCTCCGTGATGTCATAGGTCTGAAACGGGATCTCGTAAGCATAGTTGGATGTTCCAGGCGTCAGGACCGCGTCGCCGACACGCCGGCCGTTGAGACAGGCTTCGTAGAGGCCCAGAGCCGTGATGTAAAGGCGGGCCTGCGTTCCCTCCCGGGATGCGCCTTCCACCGTGAATTTCTTTCGAAGAATGCCGGCCGGCTGATGCGGCACATAGGGCTCCTTCTCTCCGCCGGCCTCTCCCCGTTCCTCCCACGCTGCCTTCGCCAGGCGGTTGATCGCGTCGGAACAGTCGTAATTCTCCGCCGTCAGTTTTTCAAGCTCAGGCGTGATCCACTTCGCCTGCCAGTCCGTCCCCGTCAGAAGACCCATTTCAAAGAAAGCCTCATCGCTGTCATCTCCGGCTTCTCCATGCTCATCCCACAGACGCACCTTCCAGAAGATCCGCTCCCTGCTGCGGGCCGCGCCGCCGTAAACCGCGTGCATCTTCCCGGTATTCACCCGGCCGCTGTCCCAGACGGTTTCATCACCGGACAAGGCCACGATCTGATACGCGGTCTGTTTTACGCCTCCCCCGCACTGCCAGGACAGAAACGGCGCACTGTCGCTGATACCGACCGGATCGCGGCGGTAATTCGCTTTCAGATTGATCGCTTTCACTTGTTCTCCTCCTGCTGCCCTCACTCTATCGACATATCGGCCACATCCCGGCGAAGCCCGTCATACTCGGCGAAGCCCATACATTTGGGCTGACCGTCTTCCGCCGGATCCATGTTCAGATAGATCTGGAACTGGGCATCGGAGCGCAGAGTCAGACGCAGCTTCATCTGTCCGTTGTGTTCGCCGTGAACCTGCAGGTCGCTTTCGATCGTCGTCTCTCCCGGCATGAACATATTGGCCGGCGCCTTTACACGGATCCAACCGTCATAGAAAGTCTTTCCGTCCTCGCTGAAATTCTCATACCGCGTCTGCAGCTGTCCGGACTCAAGAAGCGTATTCTCCACCATGCCGCTTGACCCACGGATACGAAGCGGAAATTCCATAGTCACAGGCTTAAGTGCCTCAGATGCCGGCAGCGAATACGGGATCTGAGCCGCGTCCGGCGTTCTCTGTGCAGGAACCGGTTCCGCCGGCGCCTTGTCAAGCAACCGGCACACGCGCAGCCGGCACTCTACATTTCCCTCGCAGAGCCGGGTCTTCTCATTCCACAGCGCCCTCGTGCTGTCGGGATGCCAGCTCATGGGCGAATAGTATACCCAGCGGCCTTCCGGATCGCTTAAGTCGACTCCCTGATACGCCCGGCCTTCCTTCATGGAACGGTCAATGTGGATCAGCGCCGGTCCGATATTGCCTGCCCGGTGATGCCGGACGCCGGCGATGGCGTACTGATACAGCACATTCAGATACCGGCCGCGGGTGATCAGGTCATTGCTTAAGGGAACGACTCCCAGCACTCCGAAATCCGTCTTCGGTGAAAACCGCGGAGACATGCAGACCGCGCAGGTCTCATCCGGTGAGAAGATCGCCGTCTCCTCGTAGCCCAGTGTATCCGTGATAAACGCAGTTTCCTCGCTGTCCAGCATCTGCAGGCAGCTTTCGCTGATGCTCCTTCCGCCGCCCGCCAGCGTGATCCCGCGGCCGCCGCGCACGAACTGCTTCACTTCCCCGCCCCGCTGCTCCTTCGCCAGGCTGAAGCCGGGATGCTCCGGATCCGGCTCCACCGCGCCTATGCTGCTGATGATGCGGGCGTCCTCGATCGCGTATGCATTTTCATGCCGCACCAGCTTCCCGAGGAAATTAAACGCGCCGCTGCCCGTCAGGCTGGAGAAGCAGACATGCTCCATATCCGGCGCGATGATCGGTTCGGACCACCGCATGAAGATGCCCGGGATCTTCGCGACCTCCTCCGGGAAAATAACCTCCAGAAGCTCGGATCTCTCGCAATGATCCAGATCCGGGCTGCATTCCAGCACATAGTCCCCCAGAAGCACCCTCTTATTGTCGGCAAAGCACATCCACCGGATGCCGTTGGCTCCCTGTTTCTTCGGAATGAGGCCGTCATAGACCTCGCAGATATCGGTACCGTCGTCATTGACCGAAAAGACCCGGTACCAGTCCTTTCCCTTCTCCAGCCTCTGTACGGAGACCAGCACCCTGCCGGAATACGTATAGGTGCCGTTCACATCCGGCCCCAGTCCTTCGGGGAGCGGAACCGTCGTAACCTCAATGCGTCCAAACTCTTTATTCTGTATGATCATAATAACGCCTCCTGGTTATAATGATGTCGTTTGTCCAAATCGTATCTATATTTTTTTCTATGTCTTTCTTTCAGCCACATAAATTATCTGCATCTATATTCTGTCTTTGAGCCACTTCGCGCTCAGCTGCAGGCTCTTCACCGGATCCTTATTGATCCAGTTCTTGTGGCTCTCCAGCACAACCTTTTCCACTCCGTTTTCGGCGGCAATCTCCCACAAACCGTCCAGATCCATGTTCCCGGTTCCCAGCTCCATACTGTCGGCCGCAAGGATCGGCGTCATGGCCGGGCCGGACTGGCGGCTGCCCCGGTCGTTGATATGCCAGAGCTTCATACGGCTGCCCAGCCTCTTCATCCACGCCTTCGCATCGGCGCCGCCGTCGGTAAACCAGTAGCCGTCGAACTCGAAGTTCACCGCCGACGCATCCGTCTCTCCGATCAGGATCTCATACGCTCGGATCCCCGGCCGGACCTGCAGAAGTTCAACATTGTGATTGTGGTAAAGAAGCGAGATACCGGCGCCTTTCAGCTTATCGCCCGCCCGGTTCAACCGCCCGGCCAGCTCCTTCACCACGGCTTCATTCCCGTAATCAAACCGGTACATTCCCGTGATGACGACCGTATCCGTTCCGAAGCTTTCCGCCTCCCCGATCACAGCCTCCGGCTCCCGCTCAAGACTGCCCAGGTCGGTGTGAAGGCTGGCGACCTCAAGGCCGCTCTCTTTCAGGAGCGCGTGCCAGTCCAGCTTTCCGCCGTTTCCGGTGGGCATGCCGGCCGCTCGGGTCATCATCCGCACCATCATGGAACTCGGATGGATCATGAAACGGTTGAGCTCGACTCCGTCGTATCCCGCGATCCGGATCTGTTTCAATGCTTCGGCAGCCTTCGCCGGGCTGCCCGTGACTGTGCCGAGCATGATCTGCTGTACGTAAGTTTTCATGTCTGTCTCTCCTGTCGCGTCATTTTCGTTTCTCCACAGCCGTTTATTTTGCCCCTGCCGGCTCCTTCAGCGCCGCCTTCTTCTGTGCGATCCGCTTCTGAACCTCTACCATTTCCTTTTTATCCAGCTTGCAGAAGCGCATCGCCCACAGCGTGCAAATCCAACCGATGATAGCCAGACCATAACGCAGAACCATCGTGACCCAGAAGATGGCGCCTGTCGCCGCGTCGCCGGGCTGAGGAAGCGTAGAGGTATAACCGATCACGGCCACGCCAGCTGTCGCGATCAGGGCTGAGAAGGAGGATACGATCTTATCGATCAGGCTGTATGTACCGGAGACTACCGCCGGGATGTACTTGCCGCTGCGGTCCAGCTCATAGTCGATAACGTCGGCCATGAAAGCGGTTCCGGCTGTGGTGCCGACCATCATGAATCCATTGCAGACCAGTGTCAATAAGATGTAAAGGATCATCGTGATTCCGAAGCTGGCAATGGTCTGGGTGCCCACCGTATACCAGGTGACCGTAAAGAAAAAGATCATTACCGCGTTGGCGATGATACAATTCCGGGCCCACGCGACGATGGATTCCTTGTTACCATGCTTACCGCAGTAGCGGGCTCCGATAATCGCGAAGATGATGGACGGCAGCATGCCTCCCACAGACAGCAGCGTAGCAATCGTCATATTGCCGATCAGGATACCGGAAAGCATGGTGCTGACGACAGCTGCGCTTCCGGCCTGCTGGGCGATCTTATCGGACGCTGCGGAAACGATATAGGCCTGCAGGGGCTTATTGTGGGCCAGTACGTCAACCATGTCTTTCCATTTCAGACGTTCATCGCTCTTATTGGTGCCCTCGAAATTCTCGGGTTTGTCGTAGGAGGAGATTCCGATGCAGACCAGGATCACGCCCACTAAGGATACCAGAACCGTCACGGTCGCAGCCGCCGTCAGATACGCCTGGCTGTAATTCATGGAATAACCGGTATCTGTCACGACGACCTCGCCAAATTTGGGCAGCAGCACCGCGTTCAGGATAATGGAGAACGCCATCGGAACCAGATAATTGAAGACTGTATTCCAGACGCCGACGGTCGGACGCTGTTTGGGATCATTCGTAAGAAGCGGGCCCAATGTCTGCGCCGTCATATTGACGATCGTATAGCCGATGACATAGAGCATATAAGTTGCAAGGAACATGGGAATACCGAAACCCTTGCTTGCGGTCCAGGAGAACATGGACATAAGACCGATGGACTGCACTGCCCAGCCCAAAAGCATCAGCGGCCGGATCTTGCCCCATTTCGTATTGACACGATCATAGAGGAAGGCCAGAAGCGGGTCCGTAACGGCGTCGAAGATACGTGTAAATGTCAGAAGCCCGCCGACGACCAGCGTGGAAATTCCGAAACCGATGCTGGCTGCGTAAGACGCCTGTCCGATCAGCGTGTAAACGGCCATACCGTTTAACGCGTTGCAGGAGATCAGAATGATCTGCCAGAGCTTGGCGCGCCGGTACTGGACACCGTCAATTTCACTTTGGGAACGCTTTGTTTTTTCCATGGTGTTTTCTCTCCTTTTCTCTTTTTCCCTATTCCCCATTGACTTTGGGTTATATTTATTGTACAAATTATACAGAAACGTGAAAAGTCACTGGTTCGGGAAATGTTATACTGATTCGGGAAGTTTTGGATGCTGAATCGCGAAACGAAGGGGGCGCACAGATGGATACGTATAGGAACCTTCCCACGGGCACACGAATACCTGAGACAGCGGACGCGGCGATGACGCGTGCGGAGCAGAACCTCCGCCTTCTGCAGTCAGCCATTCCTTCCGGCGAGAAGTTCTATGTCTGGGCCTATGCTGAGGACGGTCACGTCATCGCCACATCCTGTCCCGAATCGGAGAGCGATCTTCTGCATCACGCATTCTCGGTCTTCGGCGGAGTGGAAAAAGCGCTTTCCTGCGCCGTGTCACGGAAGGACCGCCCTTCCCTGATCGGTTCTCCCATCGGGATGCAGTGGGCCGTCACCTTCGAGACTGCCCGCAAAGATAACCTGTTTTTCGTCATCGGCCCGGTCTTCTACGCACCGCCTACCGAATCGCAGCTGCGCGAGGCCCTGCGGCCCTATCGGGACAGCATTGAAAACGGCAGCTGGGCGGCCGAACTGATCCGGCGATCCTCAGAGATGCCGGTCATGCCCTACTCCATCTTTACCCGTTACGCAGTCATGGTACACAATACGCTGACCGGCAGCCAGTTCAACGTCTGCGACCTGTTTGATGCCTCCGGCTCGATCGAAAAAGATCCGACGGCTTTACCTGCTGAATCTTATCATAAACGTGACCGTACGAAGGTCTACCAGGCGGAACAGGCTCTCCTGGAAATGGTCCGCAAGGGCGACATCAACTATCAGGGCGCGCTGACTCTGAGCAGCAGCTTAAGCTCCGGCGTTCCCGTCCAGGGCAGGGAACCTCTCCGGCAGGCCCGAAACAGCATCATCGTATTCACCTCTCTGGTCTGCCGCGCCGCCATGGAAGGCGGTCTGAGCCCGGAGATTGCTTATTCCCTTGGAGATTCCTATATCGAAGCCGTCGAGAACAGCCGCGACACCGGAGAACTGAACGAGCTGGCGCTGACGATGTACCACGATTTTATCTATCGGGTACACCATCTTCACCATAATCCCGACTGTTCTCCGGCCATTCAGAAATGTTGCGATTATATTGAACTGAACCCGGACAAAAAAATCCGTATCTCCGATCTGGCAAGCCTGACCGGGTATACGGAATATTACCTGACTGAAAAATTTAAAAAGGAAACCGGCGTTCCCCTGTTTCTCTACATTCGCCGGTCAAAGACCGACCGCGCCAGGATGCTTCTGGCTTCGACGGAGCTGTCCGTCCAGCAGATCGCGGAAAAGCTGGCGTTCAGCAGCCAGAACTATTTCGCCCGCTGCTTCCGCGAAGACGCGGGCTGCTCGCCCGCACAGTACCGGAAGGACGCCAAGAACCGGTAGCGGTAGCGGCATCTGTTTTTGCTGCCGGCAAACATTTTTTTGCATCAACGGTTCATTTTTGCTCACCCGATAAATTCTGCCGGTACCGCCTCTGTTCATGGAGATCAGCAGCTGTACCGGCAGATATGTCCGTTCTTTCATTCAAAGGACGAGAAAACGTCCTTACAACAGCTCCGTCCTCTCCTCCACATCCACCGGCAGGCGGAATTGCCGGATCAGCTGATCGTAGCACTCCTCGCACAGATCCAGATGATGCACCTCTCCGTCCTTCTCCGAGAAATAATCCCAGGCGTGGTCGATCATCAGCACGCCCTCCCTGACAATGCCGTCCTTCACCGCCAGCTTTTTCGCACAATGGTTGCAGATCACAGTCTCCAGCTCCCCGTTCTTCGTGTACTTCCTCATCCTTACGCTCACCTTTCTGTTTTCATCCTGAATTCCCGCGAAGGGGTATCCTGTTTCCGTGCGCCCGCCAGATACGGCGCCTCCATTGCAACCGCTTGCCTGTCCGGCATGCTGCAATGGCTATGATAAGAAAAGGATACCTGCCTCTCACAGATACCCTTACATTATAGATCGTTTCCTGTCGAATTTTAAGTGGTAAATGTTTCATACGCCGCGCCGCCACAGGATCAGCGCGTCCTCCGTCGGGTTCCGGTAATAATCCTTCCGCCTTCCCTCCCCGGCAAAACCAAAGGATTCGTAGAGCTTCCGGGCCGCTGTGTTTCCTGCCCGAACCTCCAGGGTCATCTCCCCCACCCCTTCTTTTCTGGCAAAGGCTTCCATCGCTTCCATCAGTTTACGGCCGACGCCGCGCCGGCGCTGGGCCAGATTCACGGCGATCCGCTCGATCTCGCCAACGCCTGCGAGGACGCGGAGATTGGCGTAGCCGCAGATATCTTCCCCGCACTCCGCAACCCAGAAATGGTCATAATCGTTCGCCAGAGCGTCCGCCAGAAGCTTCATGGACCAGGCGTCGGCAAAGCATTCCTGCTCCAGCTGCCAGACCTTCCGCAGGTCGGCAGCCGTCATAGGGCGAACTATGATCTCAGCAGATACTCCTGCCTGCACGCCGGTCTTCTCTTCCATCCCGCTACATACCGAACCGCTCAATATCCTTCTCCCTCCGCCTCAGACTGCTGCCGTTCACCCCTGCCGCTCTTCCCTTTCCCGTATCGTGATTTTACCATCACACACACCGACTGTCAATCAATACGCTAAACCATGATGAAGCTAAACCATTAAAAAAGAAAAATGATTGACATAAATCTTTGCCGCACATATAATACTTATATAAGGATAGTGTTGACTGTCCGGTGGGCTGACACCATAATCCGAAACTCTTACCGGGCGAATGTACCGGCGGTTGGCAGGCAACAGAAAAACCTGTGTTCTTATCGGACGAATGTACCGATGGCTGGCGGACAGCAGAAAAATCAGTCACCAAAGAGAAGCATATTTCGCTGCGGCGTTTTTGCTTCTCTTTTTTACGTTCTTCCGGAAGAGCTTAGGGGGAAATTATGTACTGAATTGTTCACCCCTGCCGCTCTTCCCTTTCCCGCTCCGCCTGGGACTTGCGAAGATAGTCGGGCCTGAATTCGGCGGCGGACACGATCCGCCCCTGCTTCACATATTCCATGCCCAGGGCCGCCACGGACGCGGCGCGCTGGCGGTTATTCTGCGCAGGCGCGAATTCATACGGCGTCTTAAGTTCCGCCTCGATCCGCGCACGGAAGACGGGGACGCCGTCGCCCAGGAACGTGACCGGCTCGCCGATCTTCTCAAGCGTCCGCATCAGTTCTGCGATATCCATGGCGCACTGATCCAGGACAATCTCAGGAAGCCGCAGATGATCTTTCTCCTCGATATTGCCGCCCTGCACACGGTACACGCCGGTATACACCTGATCTCTCCGCGCATCCAGCATCGGGCAGACCACGCCGGTGCAGCCCCACAGATTGTAAGCCAGCGCCTCCAGCGTGGGAACGGCAACCAGCGGCTTGTCAAGCGCCAGCCCCAGTCCCTTGGCCGTGGCCGCGCCGATGCGCAGGCCCGTGAAGGAACCAGGTCCCGCGGCCACCGCAATCGCATCCAGCGTCTTCATATCCATCTCGATCAGCTGTCCCAGCTGGTCCAGCATCGGCAAAAGCGTCTGCGAGTGAGTCTTCTTGAAATTCGCCGTAAATTCCGCCGTCACTACATCGTCCGTCACCACCGCCACGGACGCCACCAGGGATGAACTGTCGATACCGAGAATTTTCATGTTCCTAACGCTCCATTCTGTCATTCAAAACGATAAATCACTCCACCGTGATCCGGCGGTAGTCGAATCCCTTCTCCATATCCTTCTCGATCCGCACATGAACCGCGTCTTCCGGAAGAATCTCACGCACCAGCTCCGACCACTCCACCAGGCTCACGCCCTCGCCGTAGAAGCAGTCCTCATAGCCGATCTCGTCCATTTCTTCCACATCCCCGATCCTATACACATCGAAATGATAGAGCGGCAGCCGCCCGTCCTCATACACCTGCAGGATCGTAAATGTCGGGCTGTTCACCGGCCCGTCGATTCCGAGCCCCGCCGCGAACCCCTGGGCAAATACGGTCTTGCCCGTACCCAGATCGCCGTCAAGACAGTATACCTGCCCGGCGGCGGCGCATTCCCCCATTTCATGGCCCAGCTTCCAGGTCTCCTGTGGCGAGGCCGTCTCATAGATCTTCATATCTGACTCCGTTCCGCGTTTCCGCGCCTCTCTCATCATTCCCGAACCGCCTTCGGTCATCCCGCCTTCGCAACCACGGTTGCCGACCATCTTCACAGCACGGCTCCAAACCATCTTCGTAGCCACTGCTCCCGGGAATTCCTCTTTCATAGTTGCCCCGGCCGTCCCTGCCCTCGCAGCCGCAACGCCCGGTCATGCCGCCTTCGCAGCCGCAACGCCCGGCCGTCCCTGCCCTCGCAGCCGCCTCTCAGATTCGTCCGCACTTCTCCTTCGGCAGCTTTTCATGGAGCAGCTGATTCAGCTCCTCCCGCTGCCCGCCCACCGCTGCATCCGGCAGAAGATAGGCGTGAATGCGGTCCGTGTAGATGATCAGCTCGCCGGGGATCCGCTTCACCTTCCGCACATCCTCCCAGACCAGCTCCAGGCTCTCGCCGCCCTGTTCCACCCGGATGCCCCCGTCGGCAAAGATCATATCGATAGGTTCCTTCATCCCGCGTCCTTCCGCCTGCTTCCTGGCCTTCACCAGCAGAAGCATGGGCTGCCACACGGTAAACATCAGCGCGCACACCACCAGAAGGAGGCGCTGGGGAAGAATCATCTGCCCGCTCTGGAAGCACAGCAAGAACAGCGCCGCCAGCGTAAACAGCACATTGAAAATCCCCAGGTACCCTTTATTGGCGTGATACATGGAGAATCGCCACAGGTCGTTGGCCGTCATATGAATCCGGAAACGGATCTCCTTCTTCTGATCCACTGAAATCTCCTTCTTTCCTTTCTCTTACAGCTTCATCGTCAGCGCGATCCGCTTCTTCGCCAGATCGACGCTCAGCACCTTCACTTCCACGATATCTCCCACGCTGACTACCTCCATGGGATGCCTGATATATTTGTCCGACATCTGGGAAATGTGTACCAGTCCGTCCTGATGGACGCCGATGTCCACAAACGCCCCGAAATCGATCACATTTCTCACAGTCCCCTTCAAAACCATGCCGGGAGTCAGATCCTTCATCTCCAGCACGTCCGTCCGCAGGATCGGCTTCGGCATCTCATCGCGGGGATCGCGGGCCGGCTTCTCCAGCTCCTTCACGATGTCACGCAGCGTGATCTCGCCGATCCCCAGCTCCTCCGCCAGCTTCTTATAATCCGCCACCTTCCGGCTGATGCCCGCGAGACCGCCTGCGGCGATCTCTTCCGCCTTGTATCCCAGCTTCGTGAGCAGGGTCCGGGCCGCCTCGTAGCTCTCCGGATGAACGGAGGTGCCGTCAAGGGGATTCTTCCCTCCCATGATGCGCATGAAACCGGCGCACTGTTCGTAAGCCTTCGGTCCCAGCTTCGCCACCTTCAGAAGCTGGGAGCGGCTTGTGAACGCGCCGTTCTCCTCCCGGTAGGCGACGATGTTCTTCGCCAGCGCCTTGCTGATGCCCGACACGTATTCCAGAAGCGGGGCCGAAGCGGTATTCAGGTCCACGCCGACCTTATTCACACAGTCCTCCACCACTCCCTGAAGGGCCTCGCTCAGCTTCTTCTGGTTGATATCGTGCTGATACTGGCCCACGCCGATGGAGCGGGGATCGATCTTCACCAGCTCCGCCAGCGGATCCTGGAGCCTGCGCGCAATGGACGCCGCGCTCCGCTGCCCCACGTCGAAATTGGGGAATTCCTCCGTCGCCAGCTTGCTGGCCGAATAGACCGACGCGCCTGCCTCATTGACAATGATATACTGGACCTTTTCCGGGATCTCATGGAGCAGCTCCACGATCACCTGCTCCGATTCGCGGGAGGCGGTGCCGTTGCCAACGGAGATCAGGGAAATATTGTACTTCCTGATCAGGCGCTTCAGAACCTGCTTCGCCTCGGCGACCTTGTTCTGCGGGGCGGTGGGATAAATGACCACCGTGTCCAGAACCTTGCCGGTGGCGTCCACCACCGCCAGCTTGCAGCCGGTACGGAAAGCCGGATCCCAGCCCAAAACCACATGCCCCACGATGGGAGGCTGCATCAGAAGCTGCTCCAGGTTCTTGCCGAAAATCCTGACGGCGCCCTCCTCGGCCGTCTCGGTCAGGGCGTTCCTGACCTCCCGCTCGATGGACGGCGCGATCAGACGGTGATAGCTGTCGCCGGCGACCTCCCGAAGGACCGGCGTAGTATAGGGATTGTCCCGGGTTATCACATGCTTCTCCAGATAGCGAAGGATCTGCTCCTCCGGCGCCAGAACCTTCACCGTCAGAAATTTCTCCTCCTCGCCCCGGTTCAGCGCCAGAATCCGGTGTCCCGCCGCCTTCTTGATCGTCTCCTCATAATGATAGTACATCTCGTAGACCGATTCCGCCGTCTCGTCCCTGGCCTCGGAATGAAGCAGCCCCTGGCTCATGGTCACGTTGCGGATATAAGTGCGGTAATCCGCCTCGTCGGAGATCCGCTCCGCCAGGATGTCCTTCGCCCCGGCGACGGCCTCCTCCGCGGTGGCGACCCCTTTTTCTTCGGAAATATACGCGGCAGCCGATACCTCCACCGGTTCCCGCGTCATCTGCAGCGCGATCAGGTCTGCCAGCGGGGCAAGCCCCTTCTCCTGGGCGATGGTGGCTCTGGTGCGTCGTTTTGGCCGGTACGGGCGGTAAAGGTCCTCCACCGCCACCAGCGTCGCCGCGTCGGCGATCTGCTTCTCCAGCTCCGGGGTCAGCTTGCCCTGCTCCCGGATCGAGGACAGGACCTGCTCCTTCTTCTCCTCCAGATTGCGCAGATAGCGCAATCGTTCATCCAGGGTGCGCAGCACCTCGTCGCTTAAGGAGCCGGTGGCTTCCTTGCGGTAGCGGGCGATGAACGGGATCGTATTGCCTTCATCTATCAGTTTCACGGCGGCTTCTGCCTGGCCGCGGGTGATCTTCAGTTCTTCCTGTAGGGCTTTGATGATGTCCATATGTAAATAATCCTTTCCTATCCGATGGAGAAGCAGATGCGGGAGCATGCTTTTAAGCAAGCTTAACGCATGCTCCCGCATCTGCTTCTCCGCCGTCTCAACTGCTCGTATCCATTATATATGTAATCCCGCTTTGCGTCTAGACAGTAATTTGATTTTGTGCTAATATGAAGGGTAGCGTTATGCCGCCTGTCCGGCGGCGGAATGGAGTGAGTATCATGGATGAGTATAAAGAACAGGGAGATTATACAGAGATTCCGGTTCCCTCGGGGGACGGCTGGCACAGGCCGAACGACGAGACTGCGGGAGCCGTGCCGCAGGGCGGCGCGCAGCAGTCCGGATGGCAGCCGCAGGGCAGCGGACAGCCAGTCGGAGGGCCGTATCCTTCAAACAGCGGTCAGCCGGGCAGAGAACCGTATCCGTCGAGCAGCGGTCAGCCGGGCGGCAGCACTCCGCCGGCAGGCAGCTGGGTCTGCTCCTGCGGAACGGTGAATACCGGCAATTTCTGCACGCAGTGCGGCAAACCGGCCCCCAGATTGGGCGGACAGCAGCCAAACGGGAGTCCCTATCCGTCAGGCGGCATCCAGCCGCAGAACGATTACCGGCCGGTTCCGAGCGGGCAGCCGCAGAACTACCGGAATCAGTCCGGCGAACAGCCGCAGACCGGTTGGCAGCCGGGCGGCCCATCGCAGAACGGCTGGCAGCAAAACAGCCAGCAGGGCCCGTACCAGCAGAATCCGTATCAGCAGCCCCCTTATCAGCAGGCGCCACCGAAGGAGAACAATCCCCTCGCGCTGGCGTCCATGATCACCGGACTTCTGGCGCTGATCACCTGCTGCTGCAGTCCTCTGGTTCAGTTTCCTCTGGCAGTGACCTCCATCGTCCTGATGATCCTGTCCAAGCGCGGCAAGCCGCTCCAGGGCTACGCGATCGCGGGACTGATCATGTCGATCTTCGCCATTCTTATCAGCATCCTGATGACGATCATGATCGGCCTTGTACGCAGCCCGCAGTACCAGGATTTCTTAAACAGTCCGGAGTTTGAGGAAATTTTCGACGAGTATGAGTCGCTCTACGAATCGTTCTACGACGAACAGAATGATTCGATCAACGGCGGTCAGAGGCGGTGAGAACCGCGGCAGAAACTGAAAGACCCGGATCCGGATCATGACAGCGGCGGCAGCAGATCCACGCCCCGCGCCACCAGCATATAATTCTTAAAAATCCAGTTGACCAGTACGATGGCGACCCCGACAGACACCACAAGGCCGTAACGCCCCAGGTAAAGTCCGGGCCGCCTCAGTTTTTTTGCAAGCCAGTACCCGACGAACTCCACAACCGCCATAAGCGCCGTGTAGAACACCAGCGGATGGTACTGGATACTCAGAAGCACATGACCGGTCAGCAGAAGCCAGACCGCCCGGGTGCCGCCGCATCCCGGGCAGTAAAGTCCCGTCAGGAACTGAAACGGACAGGGAATTCCCCGCTCGGTCACGATCTGCCACAGTACTTTCAGAGTCTCAACCATTCCCACGATCCCCCCGTATCCGTCTCACAGTCTCAAGCCATTATGTCGCTTTGCTTGCCGTCTCCGCATCTACGCACCGTTTCACGCCTGTCTGCTCCGTCAGCGCCGTTTCACAGACAGCCTCGCCACAATCTACGCTTCCACCCGGATCTTCTGCCGGATCCCGCTTCCCGCCGCCTCAAGCGCAGGAGCCAGCGCCGCCAGCGCCGCGTCCATCTGTCCCTCGCTCATGACGCCGGTCACCAGGCCGAACTCCTCCCCGCTCAGTTCCGGCAGCGTCGCCACACGGCACTCGCCCAGATGCTCCGCCAGCAGATCCTTTACCGGATCATAAGAGCCGCTGATCCGCAGGAAATACGCCCAGTGCATGTCGGACACCGGCATGATGGAAAGCCGTTCGCTGCTCCAGCCCAGCGGCACATTCTCATTCAGATGGACGGTCTCCTCAATCAGGTCCGCCACCACGGCGCTGGCCGTCTGCAGCTTTCCTGCACCGCTGCCGTAATACATGCTGACGCCCAGCATATTGCTGCGGACCAGAATGCCGTTAAACACATCGTTCACGCCCGAAAGCGGGTTCTCCCATCCCACCATCACCGGCGCCACCCAGGCAGAGACCGCGTCCCCATTCATATGGGCGGACCCCAACAGGCGGATCGCCTTCTCCAGAGCCGCGGCGTACTTCAGATCCGCCGCGTGGATCTTCGTGATTCCTTCCGTATAGATATCCTCGTAATCCACCTCTTTGCCGGAAGCCATGGCCGTCAGGATCGCGATCTTGCGGCAGGTATCGTGTCCCTCCACGTCCGCCGTCGGATCCTTCTCCGCATATCCCAGCTCCTGGGCCTGCTTCAGGGCCTGTTCGAAGGACATTCCTTCCCGGTCCATCTTCGTAAGGATATAGTTGGTCGTGCCGTTTAAGATCCCGGTGATCTCCGAGATCCGCTCGCCGCCCAGGCACCGGTACAGGGTGCGGATGATCGGGATCCCGCCGCCGGTACTGGCCTCGAACTGGAAATTCACATGCTTTTCGCGGGCGATCGCCAGAAGCTCCGTACCGTAAGCCGCCACCAGCGCCTTATTGGAGGTGGCCACATGCTTGCCCGCCTCCAGACACGCCTTCACAAACGGATAGGCCGGCTTCAGTCCGCCCATGGTCTCCACCACCAGCTTCACCTCGGGATCATTCACGATTACCGAAAAATCATGAACGATCTTATCTTCCGCCGGACTTCCCGGGAAATCTCTCAGATCCAGCACATATTTTACCTCAATCTCCTGGCCCGCCGCGGCCGCTACCTGCGCGCGGTTGACCGTCAGCACCTCGAATACGCCGGAACCGATGGTTCCGTATCCCATGATCGCTGCATATACCATATTGTTCACTCCCTGGCTGTATAGTTTCTCTTTCTGTCCGCGGCGCCCACATCCGCGGCCGGACATGCTCTCTTCGACCTGCCCGCTCATTCCCTGGCGATGATCTTCACAGAATGGATTCCCTTCATGGCCTCCATCTCCTCCATCATGGCGGAGATATCGCCGGTATCGGAACGGACCTCCACGCTCAGCGTCAAGGTAGCCACGCCGTTCACCGGAATACTCTGATGGATCGTCAGAATATTGGCCTTATAGACCGCCACGACGCGCAAAAGATCAGACAGCAGCCCCTGCTCGTCATCCATGATGGTCACAAAGGTTACTGTCTTTCCTTTCGCATTATCATAGAACGGCAATATGTCGTCTTTGTACTTGTAAAATGAACTGCGGCTGATGCCCACGGCGTCCGTGGCCTCCTGCACCGTCAGCACCTTCTGGGATTCCAGAAGCCGTTTGGCCTCCACCACCTTCAGAAGCACCTCCGGCACCGCCTTCTTCGTCACTACATAGTACTTGTTGCTCTCTCCCATGCGGGCCTCCTCGTGTTCGTCTGGCAAGCACATCTGTATTCACGGGAAAGATAGTATCATATTTGCCCTGGATATGCAACTGTTTTTTTCTGCGATTTACTTCCTGCTGCCGATTCTTATTCCCGGACGCCTTCAGACAGATCTCGCGCAGCGTCCACTTCCGGCCGGAGTACCGGCTGCACCGGGAGCCAGATCTCGCAGCGATAGTCGGGCCCGCCCATGTCGCCGGGCAGGTAGTTTTCCACTGTCATGCCGCCGTCCGGTACCCAGTCGGGGTTCCCGGGGAGCCATTCGGCGAAGATCGCCGTGTTGACGGTCTGAAGCGCGCCGGGCAGCGGGCCCGTCGCCGTGAAGACGGCCCAGGTATGCGCCGGGATCTCCAGCACCGCCTGCCCCTTGGGGACCGCGCCGCCGATGTACGGCCGCGCTGCCCAATATGCAAAGTCCTCCGTCCCATTATCGTCGATGCAGACCGCGACCGAGCCGAGCGCCGCCAGCGCCGGGTCGGTCTTTGCGGCGGCCTGCAGCTCGTCGAACCACGCCGGGATGTCCCGGTAGCTCGTCTCGCCGGAGAAGCGGCGGGAAACGCCCACCACCTTGAATGCGTCCATGTTTTCAATGCGTACGTCCATCGTTGTGCCTCCTTGCACCTGTTCTGTGATGTTCAGCGGGAGGAATGGCTTCGGCACGCGCCTCGTGCGCCGGACCTCCACCGGCGAAACGCCGAACTGCTTCCGGAACGCCTTCGTGAAGCTCTCGGGGCTGTCGTAGCCTGCGTCGAGCGCCGCGTCCAGCACCCGGGCGGATGTCCGCACGAGTTCCAGTGCCGCAAGGTACAGCCTGCGCCCGCGAATGTATTCGCCGACGCTGTACCCGGAGATCGCGGTGAATTCCCGCGAGAAGTAAAACGGCGAAAGGTGTACCGCCCGCGCCGCGTCCGCCGCGGTGATGTCCTCCGCGAGATGCGCCTCGATGTATTCCACCGCCCGGCGCACCGTGTCCAGTCTGTCCATCGCCCGATCCCTCCCCTGATGTGTTTTGCATGGCCCGGTCGGCCGTCCCGGTTCTGCTGCAACCAACATACCACGGCCCCCGCCGTTTTGTCCTGTCCTTTTTTGCTCAATTTCTGCATGATAAAGCGCCCGTCTCCGATACGGCTGATGACACGTTCCAGCCGCCGAAAACGGGCGCTTGGTCTTATAGATTCTACTTCTTCTCCCCGCCCAGCCTGATCCACCGCAGGTAGGCGCTGATGAACGGATCCAGACCGCCATCCAGGACCGCGTTCACATTGCCGCTCTCCTCATTGGTCCGGTGATCCTTCACCATCGTATAGGGCTGCAGCACATAGGAGCGAATCTGGCTTCCCCACGCGATATCCGCCACGTCGCCGCGGATATCCGAGAGATTCGCCGCATTCTCCTGCTGCTTTAAAATGAACAGCTTGGCCT
Organism: uncultured Lachnospiraceae bacterium; assembly: GCA_947624815.1. Classification (GTDB taxonomy): domain Bacteria; phylum Bacillota; class Clostridia; order Lachnospirales; family Lachnospiraceae; genus UBA3402. The sequence continues at coordinate 29,347 of CANQME010000001.1, forward strand.
TCAGCATCTGCATGGCCTTGTCCTTGTTCTGGAACTGGGACCGCTCGTTCTGGCACTGCACCACCACGCCCGTAGGAATGTGCGTGATACGCACCGCCGAGGACGTCTTATTGATATGCTGTCCGCCGGCGCCGCTAGACCGGTAGGTATCGATCCGCAGGTCGTCCGGATTGATATCCACATCCAGATCCTCCTCGATATCCGGCATCACGTCGCAGGACACGAAGGACGTCTGCCTCTTGCCCGCCGCATTGAACGGAGAGATCCGCACCAACCGGTGTACGCCGTGCTCCGACTTCAGATATCCGTAGGCGTTCACGCCGTTGATCTGGATCGTCACCGACTTGATGCCCGCCTCCTCGCCGTCCAGATAGTCCAGAACCTCCGTCGAGAAGCCCTTCTTATCCGCCCAGCGGCAGTACATCCGGTACAGCATGCTGCACCAGTCGCAGGACTCCGTACCGCCCGCTCCCGCGTTCAGCCGCAGGATCGCATTGTTATTATCGTACTGTCCCGAGAGCAGGGTGCTGATCCGCAGATCCTCCAACTCCGCCGAAAACTCCGCAAGCATCTGCTGAACCTCCGGAATCACCTCCGGATCATTCTCCTCATTCCCCATCTCAATCAGGACCTCGATGTCCTCATACTGCTGCTCCAGCTTATGGAAGCCCTCCACCGTATCCTTCAGGTTCTTGGCCTCCTTCATCAGCTTCGTCGACCGCTCCGGATCATCCCAGAACCCCGGCTCCTCCATCGAACGGTCTAATTCCGCAATCCGCCTGACCTTATTATCCAGGTCAAAGTGAATCCCTCACTTCCACTAATGGTTTCTGAAACGTCGATAAAGTATACTTGAACTGATCAAGCTCAACCACCGTGTCACCCTCTTTCTATGAATGCAAACCACATTGCTACCTAACCCACCCTGAGAGAGAAGCCCCCATATTTATCGAATTGCGAATCCCAGCGCGAAACCCTGATCCGTCTCAGGTGAATATTGCGAGCGTCCGAAAATCCTTAGTGAACGGGAGCGCGAAAACCTGAACCTGGGTCGGATCAGGTTTTCGCGCGTACCCCCCCGCACTACAATCACACGGGCTTCCTCCCATGACACTGCTTATACTTCTTCCCACTCCCGCAAGGACAAGGATCATTCGGATAAATCTTCCTCACTTCCTTGCGCACCGGAGCCTTCGCCACCGAATCGTCCCGGTTGGTTCCCGTCACCTTCGCAGCCGGCTCTCTCTCCACCTTCTGCTCCACACGGATATGGAACAGGATCCGGACCGTATCCTCCTTCACCGCCGCCGTCATGCCGTCGAACATCTCATAGGCGCTCATCTTGTACTCCACCAGCGGATCCTTCTGCCCGTACGCCTGCAGCCCGATGCCCTGACGCAGCTGATCCATATCGTCGATATGGGACATCCATTTATTATCAATGACCTTCAGAAGGATCACACGCTCGATCTCACGGATCTGCTCCGCATCCGGGAACTCCGCCTCCTTCGCCTCATACAGCTTGATGGCCGCTTCCTTCAGCTGATGCACCAGCTCCTTCTTCTTCATCCGCTCCATCTGCGTCTCATTCAGCACCACCGGCGGCAGCGGAATGATCGGCAGCAGCAGCGAATTCAGCTCCTTCAGATCCCAGTTCTCCGGAGACGCGTCCTCCGATATCGCCATATCCACGGCATGCTCCACGATATCCGTCACCATCTTCAGGATCACGTCGCGCATATTATCGCCGTCCAGAACCCGGCGGCGCTCCGCGTAGATCACCTCGCGCTGCTCGTTCATGACCTCGTCATACTTCAGCAGGTTCTCGCGGATTCCGTAGTTGTTGTTCTCGATCTTCTTCTGGGCCTTCTCGATGGCGCTGGAAAGCATCTTGTGCTCGATCTGCTCGCCCTCCGGCACGCCCAGTGCGTTGAACATATCCATCAGCCGCTCGGAACCGAACAGCCGCATCAGATCGTCCTCCAGGGAAATGTAGAATCTGGATTCGCCCGGATCTCCCTGACGTCCGGAACGGCCGCGCAGCTGGTTATCGATACGGCGCGCCTCATGACGCTCCGTGCCGATGACCCGCAGGCCGCCCGCCGCCCTGGATTCCTCGTCCAGCTTGATATCCGTACCACGGCCGGCCATGTTGGTGGCGATGGTCACCGCGCCGTGAAGTCCGGCGTCGGCCACGATCTCCGCCTCCAGCTCATGGAACTTGGCGTTCAATACCTTATGCGGAATGCCCCGCCGGTTCAGCATCTTGCTCAGCATCTCGGACGTCTCGATGGTAATGGTACCCACCAGCACCGGCTGCCCCTTGGAGTGGGCCTCCTCCACCTCGTCGACGACCGCCCTGAACTTCTCCTTCTTCGTCTTATAGACCGCGTCGTTATGGTCCACGCGGATCACCGGCTTATTCGTCGGGATCTCGATGGCGTCCATGCTGTACGTATTCCGGAATTCCTTCTCCTCCGTCAGCGCCGTACCGGTCATACCGGCCTTCTTGCGGAACTTGTTGAAGAAGTTCTGGAACGTGATCGTCGCCAGCGTCTTGCTCTCGCGGCGCACATTGACATGCTCCTTCGCCTCAATCGCCTGATGGAGACCGTCGGAATAGCGGCGGCCCGGCATGATGCGGCCTGTAAATTCATCGACGATCAGGACCTCGTCGTCCTTGACTACGTAGTCCTTGTCCCGGTGCATCAGGTTATTGGCGCGCAGCGCCAGGATAATATTGTGCTGGATCTCCAGGTTCTCCGGGTCGGCCAGGTTCTCGATGTGGAAGAACTCCTCCACCTTCTTCACGCCTTCCTCGGTCAGGTTCACCACCTTATCCTTCTCATTGACCACGAAGTCGCCGGTCTCCTCGATATCCTCGCCCATGATCGCGTTCATCTTCGTGAACTCGCCGGACGCCTCGCCCCGCTGCAGCTGTCTGGCCAGAATATCGCAGACCTCGTAAAGCTTCGTGGACTTGCCGCTCTGTCCGGAAATGATCAGCGGCGTCCTGGCCTCGTCGATCAGCACCGAGTCCACCTCGTCGATGATCGCGTAATCTAGCTCCCGCAGCACCATCTGCTCCTTGTAAAGAGCCATGTTGTCGCGCAGATAATCGAAACCAAGCTCATTGTTCGTCACGTAGGTGATATCGCAGGCGTACGCCTTCTTGCGCTCCTCGGACGTCATGGAATTGAGCACCACGCCCACGCTTAAGCCCAGAAACTCATGGATGCGTCCCATCCACTCCGCGTCACGCTTGGCCAGGTAATCGTTGACCGTCACGATGTGGACGCCCTTGCCCGCCAGCGCGTTCAGATACGCGGGGCAGGTAGAAACCAGCGTCTTGCCTTCGCCGGTCTTCATCTCGGCGATACGCCCCTGATGAAGGACGATGCCGCCGATCAGCTGTACCGGGAAATGCTCCATATTCAGGGTTCTGCGCGCCGCCTCCCGCACGGCGGCGAACGCCTCCGGCAGGATCTGGTCCAGGGTCTCCCCCGCCGCCAGCCGCTCCTTGAATATCTTCGTCTTGCCTCTTAATTCCTCATCGCTTAACGCCATCATCTCCGGCCGCATGGCCACGATCCTGTCCACGATGGGATATATCATCTTCAGCTCCCGCTCGCTGTGGGTACCGAAAATCTTCTCTACGAGATTCATCTGTCACTCTCCTGCTAAATGTTTACAGAAGCAGCCGCTTTCGCCGCGTCAGAAAGCGGCCTCTCCGGGTGGCCGCCGCTTCTGCCTGTTAACGAAATAAAACTGCGTATTTGGGTACAATCTTGTTTATTGTACCACCAACCGCAGTTTTATTCAACCTGGTAAAAAGGTTGTTCACAAAAAATTAACGAACACATCACAGTTGTAACAATTTCATCAACGCTTCGATCAGATAATAATCCCCGTAAATGATGGAGAATTCATGGTCTTTGTCGTGGTAGGCCGCAGTGCATTTCTCCAGCAGGTTATCGGCCGCGTCATCCCAGTTCACCCGCCGGTCGGTCAGGGTGCGCAGAAGCTTCTCAGCCGCCTCCAGATACTTCCGGCCGTCATCTTCCGGTACGCTTTCCGCGCTTTTTGTGCTTTCTTCTCTCTTCCCCTTAAGCAGCTGCCAGATCTCCAGCAGCCCGCTCGCCGCGATGGCCGCCGCCGTCGAATCCTCCCACGCCGGCTCCATGGGCTGGCAGAAGTCCACCGGGATCAGGCCGCTCTCCGGGATATGGGCGATAAAATAATCCGCGATCCGAACCGCCGTCTCCAGATACGCCTGCTTCCCCGTATGCCGGAAGCTCTGCGCGAAGCCGTACAGTCCCCAGGCCTGCCCCCGGGTCCAGGACGAACCGTCTGCGTATCCCTGGCCGCCGTAGCTTCGCACCATCGCACCGCTGTCCACATCGAACTCCACGATATGGTTCACCGAACCGTCCTCCCGCACGAAGCACCGCATCGCCGTATCCGCGTGCCGCATGGCCGTCTGCGCGAAGCGGGGATCCTTCGTCTCCTCGCTCGCCCAGTACAGAAGCGGCAGGTTCATCATGCAGTCGATGATGGCCCAGCCCCTCCGGTCCGGCCCGTTGTCGCCCCAGTCGTTCCACGCGCGGATGAACTGCCCGGCGTGATTGAAACGCCCCGCCAGGTTGTTGGCCGCCAGAAGCGCCCGGTTCCTCGACGCCGGATTCCCTGTTTGACGATAACAGTTCACCGATGTGGGAAGCCATTTAAAGCCGCTGTCATGATCCATGGACTGGGCGTCCATCAGCACCCGGTCCAGCTTCCGCTCCACGCTCTCCGCGATCTCCCGATAGCGTTCCTGTCCGGTCAGCTCGTACATCTGCCACATCATGCCGCCCCAGAAGCCGTTGGTCCACCAGCCGATCCTGTCATCTCCCGACCAGTCGTCATGGACGCCGTCCTTCGTCGTGTAGGGGATCTTGTCCGCCGAGCGGACGCTCACCTTCTCCATCTTTTCCGTGACACGGGCAAGCACGTCCCGCGCCCAGATCCTGTATTCCTCACTCATCGCTTTCGGATTCCTTTCTCACTCTGCCGTCCGGCACCGCCGCAGGCCGGCCCGCCGGCGTTTCATACCAGATCCATCATAACGCTTATCGCGGAAAATTTCCAGTATTATCAAACGATAAGCTGCGGATCTTTTCACTGACCCGCAGCTTTCTCACATCTGAATATGCAGTTCACAGCAGCCGTCTTCCAGTCCTGCCTTCACGGTCCTGCCCAGGCAGTCGGACCGCACCTTCAGATACGGTTTTCCATATCCGCGGTGTACGCAGGACACCCGCGCCAGCGCCATCCGCGCCGCACGTTCTCACCGCAAAAAGTCCGTCAGGATCCTGTATTCGGCGTGTCCGCGGATCCGCTCGGCCTCAGCGCGGCCGCTCGCCCAGCGTACACGGATCTCGTTGCCCAGATCGTCCGTAAACAGCCAGTCTCCGAAGCGTCCGGCCGGACAGAAGCAGAGACAGCGATAACCGTCTGTTCCGTTTCCCACGTCGCTTCCCAGAACCGGGGCATCCGGATCCAGATTCAGCGCCAGACAGCCGCCCTCCCGCAGGAATACCGGGATGCGGCTTCGTCCGCAGAGAACCCTGTAGCTTTTCCCGCCGGGCAGCCATTGATCGTCCGTAACGCGGATCTCCGCACGATCTGGGCGCTGCTCTGCATCCAGACATGCATCATCGCCGCCGGCCGTCTCCCCGGCCCAAAGACTGATCCATTCCCCTTCCGGCAGATAGACCTCCCGCTCCGTCTGCCCCGCATACAGCACCGGCGCCACATACAGATCTCCCATAAGGAAGCAGTCGTCCGTCTCCTGCGCCCGTCTGTCGTCCGGATACTCCAGCACCGGATGACGCATGACCGGAAGACCGGTCCCGCAGCTGATCTGCATCTGCCGGTACAGATACGGAAGCAGATTCATACGCAGCCGGAAGAAGAACCGCAGTCTTTCAAGCAGTTCCCCGTCCCGGAAAACCCCCGCTATATTCCACGGACTCCTGTCGTTTAAGCAGTCCGTCTGCGCCGGGCCGCCTGCGAATTGTCCGCCTTCGGTTTCCGAATGCCACTGCATCACCGGAGCGAAGACCGCCATCTGAACCGACCGTTCATAAAGCTCCTGCTCCGGCAGCGGACCCGCAAACCCGCCGATGTCAAAGCTCCAGAGAGGTACGCCGCTGAGCCCGAGGCTTAAGCCCGCCGCCAGCACATGGCGCATCTCCTCCCATTCGGAAGCCTGATCTCCGGCCCACTGGATTGGGATGCTCTGCTGCCCCGTATAGCCGGCTCTGGAGAACAGCACGCGGTCCGGCCCGGCAAACTCCGCATAGGCCCGGCAGTAGCTGGTCACGTAATAATTGCGAAGTTCTCTGCCCGTCATGCCGTTATATGCCGTTACGTCGTCGGTCAGGACGAACTCTCCACCGTCCGTCTTAAATCCCGCTACGCCCATGTCCAGCAGGTATTGCCTCTTGCCGAACCACCAGCTGACCGTCTCCGGATTCGTGAAATCCGGCAGAAGCGATCCGGCAAACCAGTGCCCCTCCGGGATCCGGTAGGGCGATCCATCCCTGTTTCGGATGCAGAGTCCATGCTCAATGGCGTACCGCCAGTCCTCGTCCAGCACCGGACTCCGCTCTTCATTCCGCATGTCCTTAAACACCGGGATCTGCCACAGAACCAGACGGATCCCCTTCTTCAGAAGCTCCGCGCAGAGCGTCTGAGGCGCGCTCCACCTGCCGTGCCCGTTAAAGCGGTAGAAGGTGGCCTCGTCGCTCCACGCCTCCACCACCAGGACCGTATGCGGAAAGCCCATCCGCTGTGCAAGCTCCGCCTGCCGCAGCGCTTCCGCCTGGGTATTCCAGCGGTTCGCCGACATCCACGGTCCCAGGCTCCATTTCGGCACCGCCGCCGGCCTGCCGGTTAACTCCACAAATATCTTCAAAATCCCGGCGGGTTCTCCAAAGAACAGCACGGCCTCCGGCAGTCTGCCCACGCTGTCCTTTCTCAGCCGGATCCGTATGGTATCGCCAAAATCAAATTCCGTTATGGTCAATGTGTCGACCCAAAGCCCCACGCCCCTGTCCGTGAAGAAGAAGGGGATCGGGCAATAGCTGACCTCTCCCTGATGGCAGAACTTCTCCCATACCTCCACGCGCACTTTCCGGCCCTTCTGATCGACCCGGTCGAACCGCTCTCCCATTCCGTAGATATGCGCGCATTCATGGACCAGCTCCAGCACATATTCCCCGTCTTCATCCGCTTCCCTTCTATCGGTATCCATTTCCCGCCACACACCGGAAGCGCCCCGCAGAACCGCATTTTCTTTCCCGCAAAACACGGCTTCCCGATCAGTCAGTAATTCATTTAAGTCATATCTGCAATACTCCGTCATATTCGTCCCCATTTCCATTCCCGCTCCGGCCCGTTGTGCCGTAAGACAGGCAGCCCCGCAGAAACCGCGGCAGAGCGCGGCCCTGCGGGGCTGTCGTTCCTGTGCTGATGTCAGTCTGTCACGAATCCATCACTCACCCTGGAAACGCACATAGGCGTCCGTATAGATCTGCAGCAGTCTCTCCAGACCCATAACGTTCAGCTGTCCAATGTAAGCGTCCCATTCCTCGTCGATGCCGCCCTCAGTGATCCAGTGGGCTCTCGTCGTCTCGATATACTTGTTGATATCCGTCTCCAGTTCCGGCCTCTCTTCATTTTCTTCAACCGTAAACATGACGTCCGGATAGGGCAGGATCAGTTCCGCTCCGTCGATCAGATGGGAAAGCTCCGCTTTCAGTCCGTCGCCGCTCTCCGTAGACAGCTTGATCTTCTGCTCAAATTCTTTGCTCACATATTTTGGTCCGAAATCGCGCAGGCTGGAATCCCAGTACCAGGAGTCCGCGCTGGTTCCTTCCGGCGGATCGTTCAGCGTATAGGTACCGTCGTCATGCTTGGTGATGACAGTGGGAATACCGCCCCAGAAATTCTGAATGCTGGCTTCGCCGGTATAAAACTGGTCGATCCACTTCGCCGCCACTTCCGGATTCTTGCAGTCGGCGGAGATCAGAACCTCATTTCTCTTAATGCTGGACACGCCGTTGGGATCGCCGCCCGCATAGGCCACTCCGTCCGGTCCCGCGATCGGCGCAATGGCGATGTATTCTGACGACCACTGTCCGAAATTGGAATCCGGCGTCCACGCATATTCAAAACCGACGCGGGACACATTCGGATCCTGGCGTTTGCCGGAAAGCATATCATCTGTCTGCGTAAATGTCTCCGGATCGATAATTCCCTCCGCATACAGCTTGTTCAGCCATTTAATGCCTTCCTTATACGCCTCGCAGGTCGGGAAAAATGTGATCGTTCCGTCGTCGTTGGGAATGGCCTTGATCCCGCTCATATCCGAAATGCCGAACGGATTCAGAAGCTCCATGCTCAGGCCCTTGCTGCCGGAGATCGGGATCTCGTCGTTGGGGTCCCCGTTGCCGTTGGCGTCCTGCTCCTTGAACGCTTTCAGGACCTCATACAGCTCGTCGATCGTCGTAGGCACTGCAAGTCCCAGGTTGTCCAGCCACTTCTTATTAATGATCGGCTGGTTGCAGGCCACCGGCCTCAGCGGCATATTCTTGCTCATGGAATAGATATGACCGTCCGGGAATGTGACCACCTTCTTAAGATCCGGCATTTCCTCCATGGCCTTCTTATAATTAGGCATATAATTCTCAATCAGATCGTCCAGCGGCATAAACAGCTCCAGGTTGTTCATGATATCCGCGTCGTCGAACGTGTTGAAACCAAAGATAATATCCGGCATGACGCCGCCCGCCAGATAGATTCCCTTCTGGTCGCCCCAGTCATTCAGGGAATGGATCTCCCACTCAATGTGGACATTGGACTCCGCTTCCAGCTTCTGCAGAAACTCGTTGCTTGTAAAGCTGTCTCCCATGTTGGCCCAGCGCGTCGTCATCACAGTCAGGGTAACGGGCTCGTCCGTCAGCGGCATCTGGGAAGCTGCGTCCGCCGCTTCTCCTCCGGCGGCATCCGCTGCTTTCGTTGTCTCCGCGGCAGCTGTATCCGCGGCAGCCGTTGTGTCAGCCGCTTTCGTCGTCTCCGCAGCCGTATCCGCCGCGGTCGTGCCGGCGCTCTGGGTCTGTCCGCCGTTTCCGCCTCCGCAGGCGGCCAGAAGCGTCATGGCGCCTGCCAGCGTAATGGCAAGCCATTGTCTCGATGTGTGCTTCATTTCTTCTTTTCCTCCTCTTTTTTTGTTTTATGAGATGATCCGTCAGCCCTTCACGGCCCCGATCATAACCCCCTGGTTAAAATACTTCTGTACAAACGGATAGCAGCACATGATGGGCGCGGTCGACACGATGATGACCGCATACCGCATCAGATTGGCCAGCCTTCTGGCCACCTGCATCGCCTCTCCGCTGCCGAACGACATCTCCATGTTGTTGGCGATCAGGATATTGCGCAGGATCAGCTGCAGCGGGTACTTGTCCGCGTCCCGCAGATAGATCAGACCGTTAAAATAGGAATTCCACAGTCCCACAGCCGTCCACAGCCCGATCACCGCCAGAATCGCCTTGGACAGCGGCAGTACGATCTTCGCAAAGTAGTACAGGTTGCCGCATCCGTCGATCCGGGCCGCGTCGGTGATGTCCTCCGGGATCGTCGTCTCAAAAAATGTCCTTGCCACAATAATGTTGTACACGGAAACGGAGAACGGAACGATCATCACGGTCCAGGTATTGTACAGATGAAAATCCTGGATCGTCAGGAACGTGGGCACCGTGCCACCGTTGAAAAACATGGTGAAAATGAACAGGAGCATCAGAAATTTCCTTCCCACCATATCCTTCCGCGACAACGAATAGGCCGCGCAGATATTGACAAGCATGCCCACTGCCGTACCGGCGATCGTATAGATGATCGTATTGCGGTAGCCGGTCCATATCTCGGCGTGTTTCAGGATCTCCTGATAACCGTCCAGCGTAAAGCCCTTCGGCCACAGCCAGACCTGCCCCCCCGAAACCGCGGAAGGATCGGAAAAGGACGCGATCACCACAAAGTACAGCGGATACAGGACGATTACCAGCAGGACAAAGGAGATCAGATACAGGACCGTCTCAAACAGCTTATCCGCGCCGCTGCGCTTTACTTTTTTCGCCGCCGTTTTATTTGCCATAGCTGCTCCTTTCTTCTACCACAGACTGTTCTCACTGAGCCTCTTCGAGATCTGGTTAGCCAGGATCAGGAAGATAAAATTCACAACTGTCGTAAACAGGTTGATCGCGGTGGAATAACTATACTGCGTGTTGACGATACCGATCTTATAAACATACGTAGCGATCACCTCGCTGCTGATCTGATTTAAGCTGTTCTGCATAAGATAGACCTTCTCGAAGCCCAGACTCATCAGACCTCCCATCCGCATGATCAGCAGGATCACCGCCGTCGGGATCAGCATCGGGATATCCACATGCCAGATTTTCTGCAGATCCGTGGCGCCGTCCACCGTGGCCGCCTCGTAAAGCGTCGGATCCACCCCGGCCAGAGCCGCGATATAGATGATGCTGTCCCAGCCTGCGTGCTGCCACACGTCCGTCCAGACGTACAGATGCTTGAACGCCCCCGCCATTCCCATCAGATTCGGCGCTTCGATCCCCAGAAGGCCGCAGATGGAACCGATGAGGCCGCTGCCGGGAGACAGAAGCAGAATGATCAGACCGACCATGACCACCGTAGAGATGAAATGGGGCATATAGCTGACGGTCTGGAAGAACTTCCGGTACCACCCCACCCGCATCTGGTTGACCGCCAGGGCCAGAAGGACCGGCACCGGAAATGTCAGCAGGCTGTAGAGGGTAATCGTCAAAGTGTTTTTGATCGTCGATCCAAACTGGTAGGAGTTGAAATATTTCAGAAAATACTTGTACCACGGATCCGCCCATGCGCTGCCGAGAATTCCTTTCGCCGGCTTAAACTCCTTAAACGCGATGATCACGCCGTACATGGGACGGTAGGAGAAGCACAGCAGCAAAAGAAGCGCCGGGGCCAGAAGAAGATAAAGCCCCCAGTTCCTCCGGATCCGCAGCCACAGCTTTCCCTTCTTGCTCTCATATGTATGGATTTTCATAGATTTCCCCTTCCCAAACCATTCGCCGTTACTGTTAACGTTAACAACTGCATAATACCACTATATAGCCCTGTTGTCAATCTCTAATTTGAATATTTGTGAGATATGTTGCAATATTGTCTGATATTTTTGTATAATTTACCATATTTAGAAAAATTGTATTGGTCATCTTACTGTTCTCGTTACCATATACTTCGCTTATTTTGATGTTGCAAATATCCGGAAAAGTCTGCTATAATTGTGATGAATTTTATAATGTTATCGATATCAGGAGGACTTGCATGGTTACACTAAAGGATATCGCACGCGAGGCCGGCGTCAGCGTCATGATGGTCTCACGCGTAGTCAATCACCGTTACAATGAAGTATCGCAGGAGAATATCGACAGGATCCAGTCCATTATCCAGAAGCTGGGATATATCCCGGATTTTTCCGCCCGCAGCCTGTCCTCCAACTCGTCGAAGATCATCTCCGTGATCATCCAGGGCATCGACAACCCCATGGCCTCGCCCTACAACGCCAACATGCTGGGCCATATCATTTCCCTGATCCAGGCCCGCGGCTACAACGCCATGGTCCATTTCATCGACGACTACACGGAGGTCACCATGCACCTGCGCTCCTGGAAGTCCGAAGGCGCTATTTTCCTGGGCACCTTCGACGAGAATATCCGGCAGATCCAGCAGGACAACCAGATCCCGCTGATCTTCACCGACAGCTACAGCAGCGTGCGGCAGTTCATCAACATCGGCATCGACGACTACAAGGGAGGCATGCTGGCCGCCCGCCATTTCCTGGAGAAGGGGCACCGGGAATTCGCCGTCATCGCGCCTCACCTGCACATCAGCCAGCTGATCCAGCAGCGGGTCGCCGGCTTCTGCGACACGGTCTCTCAGGCGGGCCTTCCGATTCCCCAGAGCCATATCCTGGAGCCCTATAATCTCGAAGAAACGACGGGCAGGCTCTGCTCTCTGCCGGAACCGGTCACGGCGGTCTTCTCGACGACGGACTTAACCGCCATCCAGCTGATCAGCCTTCTGAAGAAACGGGGCCTCCGGGTTCCGGAGGACTACTCTCTGATCGGCTTCGACAACCTGCTCTACAGCGAATTCTCCACGCCGGCCCTGACCACCATCGCCCAGAATATCGGACTGAAGGCCCGCTACGCGGTGGACACCCTGTTCCACTACCTGGAGGACGACTCCCTTCCGGCCCGCAGCGTGGTGCTGGACGTCGAGCTGGTCGAGCGGGATTCCGTGCTTGTCAAGATAACATAATGTTTTCTTTTATGGTAAACCTGGCAGATTGCACAAAAATTATGTTCGAGCGGTCGGAACGCCGGCGGAACCCGTCTGCCGGCGGCTCCATTTTTCCACAGAAAAAAGTGTCGATTTTTGAGGAAAAACCAGTTATGCACAAACTTATCCACATTATCCACCGTTTTTCACCAGAAAAGTATGTTCGAATCCGTTTTCGCGTCGAAAATCGGTTTTTTGTTCACATCTCATAAACTTTGCATTTTTGACAAATTTTTTGTTCTCCCGGCGCCGCGCCGGAAGCGGTACAGGAGTCATCCAGGAGCCGCCCGGGAGCCGTCCGGAAGCCGTCCGCGAGCCTCCCGCGAGCCGCCCGGAAGCCTCCCGCGAGCCGCCCGCGAGCCTCCCACGAGCCGCCCGCGATCCCAAAGCGCCAGAATTTCTTCACGAAATTGTCAAAAAATTTTAGAAATACGTGTTGAATATTTAGAATACATATGCTATACTTTAGGTATCCCAATAGAAGGAGCTGATAAGCATGCGTTTTACGATTACCGGAAGAAACATGGAAGTATCCTCGGGGCTGAGAGAGGCGATTGAGGAGAAGCTTGGGAAACTGGAGCATTACTTTACCCCCACCACGGAGGTGATCGTCACCTTAAGCATCCAGCGCGGTGAGCAGAAGATCGAAGTGACCATACCGATCAAAGGAGGGATCATCCGGGCCGAGGAGGCCTCAAGCGATATGTACGTATCCATCGATCTGGTGGAGGAAGTCATCGAACGGCAGGTACGCAGATATAAGAAGAAGATCATTGACAGGAAGCAGTCGGCCCAGTCCTTCTCACAGCTGTTTCTGGAGAACGAGGATCCCGTGGAAGACGAGGAGATCAATATCGTCAAGACCAAACGCTTCGGCATGAAGCCCATGTTCCCGGAGGACGCCTGCGTGGAGATGGAGCTTCTGGGACATAACTTCTACATGTTCCTGAATGCGGAGACCGACCAGGTGAACGTGGTGTACAAGCGCAAGGGCAATACATACGGGCTGATCGAGCCGGAGTTCTGAGAATCTGCAGCCGGTCCCATGAGAACGCCTGACGGTTTTTCATAATGCGGAAGCTTCCGCGAAGATTTTAGAGAAATGAAATCCACGGCGGAGGATTGTCGACGACAGTCCTCCGCTTCTTTCACGCCGGCGTGTCTGCCTCCGCACACGCCCTGCGGCGCCTCCGCGGCATCTTCTGCCGCCCGATACCCGGCTATGTGAAAATATGCCAGTCGCGAATACGACATTTTGACTATTGCAGTGCAATATTTCTAATGTTATACTGGTAATATCCGGGGAATGCGTCGCGCATGCATTTCCCCATACAGTACAATAAAACAATGACAAGGAGTGACTGTTATGAGCTATCAATTCTCCTACAACCCCCAGACGGCCGTGGTCGAGACCACGCAGGGCAAGATCCGCGGCTACGAATACCGGAACCTGTCCGTATTCAAGGGCGTTCCCTATGCACAGGCAAAGCGTTTCCACGCGCCGGAGCCTGTTACGCCCTGGGAGGGGATCCTGGACGCCACCAGCTTCGGTTACGTATGCCCGCTTCTGGACATGCCCAAGCCCAACGGCGAGCTTCTTGTGCCCCACCGCTACTGGATCATGGACGAGAACTGCCAGAACTTAAACATCTGGACGCCGGGCTGCGACGAGAAGGCCCGCCCGGTCATGGTATGGCTCCACGGCGGCGGCTTCGCGGCCGGTTCTGCCATCGAGCATATCGCCTATGAAGGCGAAAATATGGCTCTCCACGGCGACGTGGTGGTCGTCACCATCAACCACCGTCTGAACGTGCTGGGCTTCTGCGATCTGTCCGCCTTCGGTGAGGAATACGCCAATTCTGCCAACGCCGGTATGGACGACATCATCGCGGCGCTTCAGTGGATCCATGACAATATCGCGAAATTCGGCGGCGATCCCGCCAATGTAACCCTGTTCGGCCAGTCCGGCGGCGGCGCCAAGATTACCACGCTTCTGCAGATGCCGGCGGCGGACGGCCTGTTCGCCAAGGGCATCAACATGAGCGGCGTCATCGGCCCGGTGCTGGCGGACAGCAGGGGCAGCGGCGAGGAGCTGGTCCGTGCGATGATGAAGGAGCTTAAGATCGACAGCGTCAAAGAGCTGGAGACGGTTCCTTACGCAGCCCTGGCGGCCGCCTACTCGAAGGTAACGCCGGCTCTCCGCGCCGCGGGCAAGTACACCGGCGGTTCCCCGATGCCCAATGCGTATTACGTGGGCGAGCCGATCATCAACGGCTTCCGGAAGGAATCCGCTCAGGTTCCGCTTATGGTCGGTTCCGTGTTCGGCGAGTTCACCTCCTTCGCTCCCAGCTCCATCGATATCCATACGGCGACGCCGGAGGAAGGCCGCGAGGCCGTCCGCGCCCTGCTTGGCAAGGATCTGGCGGCCAGGATCCTGCCCCTGTTCGAGAAGGCGTACCCGGAGCGTCATCCGGCCAACCTTATGACCCTGGACTTCATCTTCCGCGCGCCGGAGCAGCAGTATATCAGGATCCGAAGCGCGATGAATTCCTGCACCTACGCTTACCTGTTCAACCAGGATATGCCCATCGACGGCGGACGCACGCCATGGCACTGCTCCGACGTCCCGTTCTTCTTCCATAACACGGAGCTGGCTCCCTATACCCAGATGGAAGGCGGCCTGACCGAGAAGCTGGAAAGCGAAATCTTCGGCGCGGCAATGGCATTCGCCCGTACCGGCGATCCGAACCACGCCGGTATCCCCCAGTGGGATCCCAGCACGCCGGAGAAGGAGATGACGATCCTCTTCGACGCCAACACGCGCGTCGTCTGCAATCACGACCGGGAGCTGATCCCCTTGATGGCCAGCGAAGCCGGTCCGGCGTTCATGAAGAAATTCGAAGAGAATAAGGACAAAGTGCAGCACTAAGATCACGGCCCCGCATCATACGCGGGTGTGACGGCAAGATACACGAAGGGCGCCGACCGGCGCCCTTTTTCATATCAACATTAACCTTATCCGCTCCCGTACCTGCATCAGAGCAAAACCCAGAAGATTCTGGCCATTCCAGGCCGCCATATCAAATCGTTTGGGCGTCATGCATGGAAAGGCCCACCGCTTTATCGTACGGATTCTCACCCCGCCAGATACCGCTCCACCGATGTCACAGCGTTCGCACCGTCAGCCACGGCGGTCACAATCTGCCGGAGCGCTTTCGTGCGCACGTCGCCTGCAGCGAAGATTCCCGGCGCGGAAGTCTTCCCTGTCTCATCCGCCACGATATACCCGTGATCCATCTCCGCCAGGCCCTCGAACATCCCGCTGTTGGGCGTAATTCCCACGGCGATGAAGACGCCCTGCAGCGGAAGCGCCGACACCTCACCGGTCTTCACGCTCTTAACCGTCAGTCCGCTTACCTGGCCGTCTCCCTCGATCTTCTCCACGACGGTACTCCACAGCATCTCCACATTCGGAAGGCTCAGGAGCTTTTCCTGCAAGCTCTTTGCCCCGCGCAGTTCATCGCGCCGGTGGATCACGTAGACCTTACGGCAGCCCCGAGCCAGGAAAACGGCGTCTTCGATGGCCACGTCGCCGCCGCCCACCACGGCCACATCCTTATTACGGAAGAAGGCGCCGTCGCAGGTAGCGCAGTAGGAAACTCCCATTCCCGCCAGCTCCTCCTCGCCCGGTACGCCCAGCTTACGGTGGACCGCGCCGGTGGCAATGATCAGACTCTTCGCCGTATACGCATCATTCTCGCAGACGACCCGGTAAATCGGGCGGCCGTTTTCCTCCAGCTTCTCCACGCGCTCCGCCTTATCCGTAACGAAATTCACGCCCAGCTTGTCGGCGTGCTCCCGGAATTTCATGCCCATATCGAATCCGTTGATACCCGGAAGCCCCGGATAGTTATCAACCTCATAGGTGTTCACCACCTGGCCGCCGCTGACATATTCCTTCTCGATCACCAGGGTATCCAGACGCGCCCGCTCCGCGTAAATACCGGCCGCCAGACCGGCGGGGCCGGAACCAAGGATCAAAAGGTCGTAGATTTTATCCATGTGTATGTCTCCTTTGCATTCTTCCTATCAATCATTCCGCCGTGCGTAATCCACTGCTCTGCACGGCTGCACTCCCGCGGGTTAGCGTGGGAAACGGGTTTAATCTCTGACGAAGTTATACCATCTCGACTGACGTTTCGATGGAGATACTCGTCAAATGCTGGTCCATGCAAGCATGACCGTCATTTTCCTCGTTATTATATCATAATTCCCCGTAAGTATGAAGTGAAAAATCACCCTCGTTCTGCAAATGATTTTTAAGCCTCCTCGCCTTGCATTTCACCTTCTGTCATGGTATCATAAGAAAGGAACATTATCACCGGAAATGGCGCGGACCGCCGCGCCGCGAGGAGCCATGAATGAGCGGAAGAACCGTCCTGGTGACCGGCGCTTCCCGGGGAATCGGGAAGGCCATCGCCCTGCGATTTGCAAGAGAGCATGATCATGTGGCGATCAGCTGCCTGAAGAATGAAGCAAAGCTGATGGAGACAAAGGCAGAGATCGAAGCGCTGCAGCATGCCCGGCCGGAAGAGGCCGGCTGCCGTGCTGCCCCCTCTGACTTGACCGATGTCCGCACCCCGTCAGACGCTTCGGGATCATGCGGTGAAGCCGCCGGCTGTCTCGCCTACGTTGGCGATATGGGAGACATGGACTGCTGCCGGGAATTCGTTTCCCTGGCAGAGCAGCGTTTTGGCCGCATCGACATTCTGGTCAACAACGCTGGCATCTCCTACATTGGTCTGCTGCAGGATATGAGCTGCGAGGAATGGGACCGGATCATCCGGACCGATCTGACCTCGGCCTTCTACCTCAGCAAGCTGGTCATTCCCGGTATGGTCCGGCGCCAGGCCGGCCACATCATCAATATCTCCTCCGTGTGGGGCAGCGCCGGCGCTTCCTGCGAAACCGCCTACTCTGCCGCGAAGGGCGCTCTCAACGCGTTCACACGCGCCCTGGCCAAGGAGCTGGCTCCCAGCCATGTCCGGGTCAACGCCGTCGCCTGCGGCGCCATCGACACGGAGATGAATCATTTTCTGACACCCGAAGAACTGGCTGCACTGACCGATCAGATCCCCGCGGGACGCCTCGGAACTCCCGGGGAGGCGGCTGATCTGGTCTGGCAGCTGACGCAGTCGAACGCCTATCTGACCGGGCAGGTCATAGGTCTGGATGGAGGTTGGATCTGATGCCCACAACATACGCGCACTACCGTTTCGGAACTGAAGTTTACAAAAGTCTCCCCCGCGACCTGCGGGAAAGCATCCGTCCCTACTTAAGCCTTTACTGCATCGGCCTTCACGGCCCGGACGTGCTCTTCTACTACAGAGCCATGAAGAAGAACTCCGTCAGCGAGACTGGATTCGCCATGCACGAACGGCCCGGATTCGAATTCTTTGAACGCGCGGAGGACATTCTGCGCGTCGTTCCCACCGTGGATATCGCTCCGTCCATGGCCTATCTTTATGGCTTTATGTGCCACTTCGCCCTGGACAGCACCTGCCACCCCTATGTAGAACGGGAGGCCCGCGAGACGCCGTTGGGCCACTGCGCCATTGAATCCGAATTTGACCGTATCCTGATGGAAGCGGACGGCTACGACCCGCTTCGTTTCCGTCCGATCCGTCATCTAAAAGCCACCCACTTTAACGCGCGCATCATCGCCGCGTTCTTCCCCGGCATTACCCAGAGGCAGGTGTTCACCGCCATCCGCTCTCAGCAGACAGATCTAAAGCTTCTGGCACCGAAGGGGACGCTGAAGCGCCGGATCCTCATGGCTCTCATGCGGCTCGTCCACTGCCCCAGGAGCATCCATGACATGGTCATCACGCCGCAGCCCCTTCCCGGAAGCACGCCCATCTGTACGGAGATGCTGCGGCTTTATGAATCCGCCATCCCCCTCGCCGCAGAGCTGATCCAGAACTTCCAGGCTTATACGGAAGGCGCGACGCCGCTGGATTCACGGCTGGACCACACCTTCGGGGAGAATTAACGCCTCCCTGCTGTTTACGGCCTCGATCTTATTGATATTACATGGGACGCCCCCGGTTCCTGTCACCAAATACGGCACATATCACTTGCATCTCGGTACTGACTTTTGACAACCCGGTAACAGGACATTCACAGGAGGTGGTCCCATGCTGTACCTGCTCTATCTCAGGCGCTCTTTCCTTCGCCGGCCACGGCGTCATTTTCCCTGTTTATCATTCTGACCTGCGCGTTTATCCTTCCTCTTTTCATCTCCATCTACCGCGACAGCAGCGCATACGGCAATAAACTGCAGATCCGGAATGAGAACAGAGGCGCTGCCTTTCATATTGACAATGCTTCCCCGGAGGATACGGAGATTTTCGAGGGAATCGACGGTCTGACCCCGCCCCGTTACGAGGACGGAACGATCTATCTTCATTTCCTGTCAGAAGAAGACTGGATGGCAGAGGAGAACGTGAGGCGCTGCGGCGACATCATCATGAACCGGATCCGGCAAAGCGGAAGAACCGATCTGTATGCGAAAGCCTATCACGATACCGACCGGACAGAATCCGATACGGCTGATCCGCAGTCGGTCCTGCTTGCCCTGAACCTGATGATCATCGTGCTGTCCTCCTTCATCGTCGGTTCCGCTTACAAAAGCCATCTCCGGCGGTTTACCCGCGATATCGGCGTTCTGCGCTTTTGCGGCGCAGATAACCGGCAGATCTATATGGTTTTTCTCGTGGAGTTTGCGGCGGTTTTCACGCTTTCTGCGATATCCGCGCTGCTGATCTCATGCGTCGTTATGAAGCTCCTTTTCACGGCCTATCTCGAAGTAACGGCTGATGGCTTTGTCTGGTTAGTCTTCAGGCTGGAACCGCTTAACACGGCTCTCCATATCGCCGCATTCTTCGTAATTCTGCTGCTTGTTCTCACAGTCACCCTGTTTCGGACGTTCCGGCAGTCTGCGGCCCGAATGGCAGGAAGCGACGTGCAGTCGGCAGAGATGAGAAGAAAGCCCCGAAAACTGAGGATCAAGGCTTCGCCGGAGCGTTCCCTTCTGTCGCTTTGGCTTAGGCGGACGAACCGGGCCCACAGAAGCTGTCTTGCCGTCGCGATCCCGGTCATGACGCTGTTTCTGTTTCTTTTCGCCTACCTTTCCCTGGACGCCGAATGGATCTCGTCTGCAGGGGAATACGATTTTTCACTCATCAAAAGAAACAGCTATGAAGGCTTTTCCCAGGAGGATATCGAATACGTTCGGGAGCTTGCACCGGTCATGGAGATCCGATGCCGGCGGACAGTCGCGGACGAAGGCGGCGATCCGTATGCGAACGAGGTTTACGGAATTGATATCCGGCTCATTTCCCCGGGACAAAACCGGGAGGCCGAAGCGCTGCTTTTGGAACGTTTCAGCGGCGCCGGATATGAGATCCGTAATTTTGCCGCGCAGGCCGAACAGGGACGTCAGATGTCGAAAGGGATCTTCCTGATGCTGACGTTTATCTTCTCCGCTATGTTCCTTTTCACCCTGGTGATCATCTCGATGAAGCTTGGGGACTATATCGGGGACAGCAGCGGTACGATCAAAACCCTTTCTTCAATCGGCGCGCCGAGAGGAATGATCAAAGGCTCCTACGTCCGCCAGTCCGCCATATCGGCAGGGTTCGCAGCCCTGCTGCCGGCGGCCGGAAGCATCCTTCTGTTTATTCCGGCGACAGCTTCCGCGACGCAGAAGCTGACGGTAACGCCGGCTCTGATCCTCGTCTATCTGGCCGTTATGGCGGTAACGGCCGCCGCATTTATCCTGCCGGTTTCCCATGCCGTAAACCAACTATTCAAAAGAAGGGAGCAAGTGTTATGAATACCGTAGAAGTCAGAAGCTTAAGCAAGATCTATGTACAGGGCGACCGCAGGATACGGGCTGTGGACAACATCAGTTTCGATATCGCCGAAGGCGAATTTCTGGCTGTTACAGGGCAGTCCGGTTCCGGCAAGACGACGCTCCTGAATCTGATCGGCGGAATCGAAAAGGCGACGAAGGGCCAGATCTTCATCAGCGGAATCGACATATGCCGGGCGAATGAGAAAGAACTGGCGATGCTTCGCCGCCGAAGGATCGGTCACATCTTTCAGGACTTCAATCTGATCCCGATTCTGACCGTCGAGGAAAATATCATCATGCCGCTGCTTCTGGACTCGAAAAGGATCGACCGGAAGCGGCTGGATGAACTCGTGTATTTCTTAGGTCTTGAGAAGCGGCTCACCCATCTTCCGGAGCAGCTTTCGGGCGGGCAGAGGCAGCGTACGGCAATCGCCAGAGCGCTGATCAGCCAACCTGACATTCTTCTCGCCGACGAGCCTACCGGCAATCTTGACCGGGCCATGGCGGATGAGATCATGCAGCTCCTGTTCCAACTGAACCGGCAGGGAATCACGATCCTTCTGGTCACGCACGAAGAGCGCTATGCGAATCTGTGCCCGCGCAGGATCACCATGTCCGACGGAAGGCTCCTGTAAACCGCAGGAGCCGTTATTCCACCGTTACGGATTTGGCCAGATTCCGGGGCTTATCCACATCCAGGCCCTTGCCCAGCGCTACGTAGTACGCCAGCAGCTGCAGCGGCACCACGACAAGGCTTGCCGCGAAGCACTCCAGCGTCTTCGGCACATAGATCGTATAGTTGGCCACGTCCTCCATGCTGTAATTGCCGTAGCTGGTCACACCCAGCACGTAGGCTCCGCGGCTCTTCACCTCCACCATGTTGCTGATCAGCTTCTCGAACAGCTCCTTCTGCGTCGCCACGCCGACCACCAGGATCCCGTCCTCGATCAGCGAGATGGTTCCGTGCTTCAGCTCGCCGGCCGCATACGCCTCCGAGTGAATGTAGGAGATCTCCTTCAGCTTCAGCGATCCCTCCAGCGAAGACGCGTAGTCCAGTCCCCGCCCGATGAAGAAAATGTCCTTGCTGTGGGAGAACTTGTTGGCGAACCACTGGATCCGTTCCTTCTCCTCCAGGATCCGCTCGATCTTCTCCGGCAGGCGCATCAGCTCCGCCGTCATCTCCTTCTCCGCCTCTTCCCCGATCACGCCGCGGGCGCGGCCCAGACCGATGGCCAGCAGATACACCGCCGCCAGCTGGGTGCTGTAGGCCTTCGTGGTCGCCACCGAGATCTCCGGCCCGGCCCAGGTATAGAACACGCTGTCCGCCTCCCGAGCGATGGAGCTGCCCACCACGTTCACGATGCCAAGCACCCGGAACCCCCGCTTCTTCGCCTCTCTGAGCGCCGCCAGGGAATCCGCAGTCTCTCCCGACTGGCTGACCACGATCACCAGCGTATCCTTCTCCATCACCGCATTCCGGTAGCGGAACTCGCTGGCCAGATCCACGTCCACCGGCACCCTGGCCGTCTGCTCCACCATGTATTTGGCCGTCATGCACACATGATAGGCCGAGCCGCAGGCCACCATCTGGATCCGGCTGATCTTCGCCAGCTCCTCTCCGGTCATTCCCAGCTCTTCCAGATCCACGCAGCCGTCCTTGATCCGCGGACTCACCGTGTCCCGCACCGCCTTCGGCTGCTCGTAGATCTCCTTCAGCATGAAATGGGCGAAGCCGCCCTTCTCCGCCGCCTCGGTGTCCCAGTTGATCTCGGAAAAGGTCTCCTCGACCTCCTCCTGATCCACATTATAGAAATGGATCTCCTGATCCGTCAGCTTCACGATCTCCAGGTTCGGAATAAAGCATACGTCCCTGGTATATTTCAGGATCGCCGGTACGTCCGACGCGATGAAATTCCCCTGATCCGACCGTCCCACGATCAGCGGGCTGTCCTTGCGCACCGCGTAGATCTCGCCGGGCCGGTCCCTGAACAGGATCCCCAGGGCGTAAGAGCCTCTGACGTGGAACATCATCCTGCTGATGGCCTCGATCGGGTTCCCTGTGTAATACTTATCCAGAAGGTGGGCCACCGTCTCCGTATCCGTCGCCGACAGGAAGGAATAGCCCTCCTTCGTCAGTCTCTCCCGGATCTGCTGGTAATTCTCGATGATCCCGTTATGGACCACCGCGATCCTCTTGTCCTTCGCATAGTGGGGATGGGAATTGACCACCGACGGCTCGCCGTGGGTCGCCCATCTGGTATGGCCGATCCCGCAGGTGCCCGGAACGGAACGCCCGTCGTCGGTCATCTCCCGAAGCACCTTCAGACGGCCCTTCGCCTTCACGATCTCCACCACCGGCTCCCCGTTCTTATCGATATCCGAAACCGCCACTCCTGCCGAGTCATAGCCCCGGTATTCCAGCTTCTCCAGGCCGTCGAGCAGGACCGGCGCCGCCTGCTGCCTGCCGGTAAATCCTACGATTCCGCACATGCCTTACGCCTCCTGATGACCGCGTTCAATGATCGTGCTCACCACGCTGTCCACGTATTCCCGGCACTTCTCCAGGCTGTCGGCTTCCACCATGACACGGACCACCGGCTCCGTGCCGCTCTCCCGCACCAGGATCCGGCCGTCGTCGCCAAGCGCCTCTGCCACGCGTTCTACCGCAGCCTGCACCGCCGCGTCCTCTCTGGCCGCCTTCTTATCCTTCACGCGGACGTTCTTCAGCACCTGGGGGTACGCGACCATCGGAGCGCCCAGCTCGCTGAGCGTCATCTTCTTCTCCAGCATGACCTCCATCATCTTGATGGCCGTCAGGATCCCGTCGCCGGTCGTTGCGTATTTGCGGAAAATGATATGGCCCGACTGCTCGCCGCCGATGCGGTAGTTGTTGGAAACCATATTCTCATAGACATACTTGTCGCCCACAGCGGTCTTCTCGTACTCGATCCCTACCGCGTCCAGCGCCTTATACAGACCGAAATTGGACATGATCGTGGTGACGATCTTATTGCCCAGCAGCTCGCCCTGCTCCTTCATGTAGCAGCCGTAAATATAAAGGATCTTGTCGCCGTCCACCACATCACCCTTTTCGTCCACGCACAGACACCGGTCCGCGTCGCCGTCAAAGGCAAAGCCTACGTCCAGCTGATTCTCCTTCACGAATTTCTGAAGGTTCTCGATATGGGTCGAACCGCAGCCGGCGTTGATATTCTGGCCGTCCGGCCTGTTCCCGATCACATACGTCTTGGCTCCCAGCGCGTCGAACACGCTCTTGGCGATCATCCAGGCGCTGCCGTTGGCGCAGTCCAGTCCGATCCGCTTGCCCGAATAGGAACGGGTCGCCAGGGAGATCAGATAGCCGATATAGCGGTTCCGGCCCATGGCATAGTCCACGGTCTGGCCAATCTTCTCCCGGGTGGCGTAGGGGATCTCTCCCGAATAGCCGTCCAGATAAGCCTCCACCTTCATGATGGTATCCTCATCCATCTTCTCCCCATAGTAGTTGATCAGCTTGATCCCATTGTCATAATACGGATTATGGCTGGCGGAGATCATGATCCCGCCGTCGAAATCCTCCGTGCGGACCACGTACGAGACGCTGGGCGTCGTCGTTACATGAAGCAGATAGGCGTCCGCGCCCGAAGCCGTAAGTCCGGCTGCCAGCGCATACTCAAACATATAAGAAGAGCGACGGGTATCCTTGCCGATCACGACCTTCGCCGGCCCGTTGGCCCGCTTCTGACCGTAATACCATCCAAGGAACCGTCCGATCTTATATGCGTGCTCCACATTCAGACCGACATTGGCCTCCCCCCGAAAACCGTCCGTACCGAAATACTTTGCCATATTTTTATCCTCCATTGCTTTCTGATTCTAATATATGCCCCTTCCCGGGGCGTTTCGCGCACCCGCGGTGTTTGCGCACCCGCAGCAGAGCCGCGCGGCTGCGGCGTCAGCGTATCCGCGGCAGAGCCGCACAGGTGCATGACGCGACCCGGCGGGGCCGCACAGCCGCGGCGTCAGCGCACCCGTAGCAGGGCCATGCAGCCACCGGTGCGGCCGGCTCATTATTCCTCGCGTCTCGCCGAGATCAGCTCTCCGACCAGGAAGATCGCCGCCCCGAGCAGGATGCAGACGTCGCCGAGGTTGAAGATCACCTTCTTAAGCCGCGCCAGGCGGACGTTAAGGTAATCCACCACGTAGCCGCGGACGAGCCGGTCGTACAGATTGCTTACGGCGCCCCCGATGGTCAGCGCAAGCCCCAGCTTCTGCAGACGGTGCCCCTTGCGCGGGAAAAGCCACAGGAAGATCCCCGCGGTTCCTCCGGTCACTGCCAGCGGGATCTCCCGCACCCGCTGCGGGAAGGCCGCCAGCCGTCCGAACGGCAGCCCCGGGTTATGCGACTTAAAGATCGTTACAAGCCCTCCCCATCCGTCGAGCTCTTTGGGGAACGCGCTATCTTCCGTATGTTCGATCATGTCCTTAATGCCCAGATCGACCGCGATGACCGCGGCGATCAGAAACAGCAGCAGCACAGCAACTCCCTCCTTCCGAACTGAATGCCGAAAATCTGTGTACCATCATACACTAAATATCATTTTCCGTCCAGTCGGGAATCATGCATTAATAGAAAATTAATAAAGAACGCCGCATATAATTAAAAGAATCTGTCTCCGGGAGCATCCGTCATGATCGACTGCGCAGGAAACCCCGCCCGTGAAGACTACGCCGATTTCATCTACCGCCACGGCAACAGCAGTCCGGCCAGCCTGGACCGTTTCGTGGAAAAGGGCTGCTTCAGCTACGTCAACCAGGAATTTGCCGTTTTCCACGTTCCCTTAAGCGAGATCGCACCCATTTCCCTGCAGAACTATCCGTACGCCGCGATTCCCGGGCTCTACGCCCTTCTTGACAATACCGGCGTCGAAGCCGCCGGCATCCTTCCGGCCTTCCGTCAGCCTTCCCTGAACTCCCGCGGCGAGGGCGTCCTTCTCGGCTTCATCGATACCGGCGTCGACTACCAGAACCCGCTGTTTCTGGACCGGGACGGCAATACCCGTATCCTGGGCATCTGGGATCAGACCCTTCCGGGCGACGGCTTCGAGGCCCCCGGCTCCAACGGATTCCCCTACCGGTTCCTCTACGGCCGCGAATTCCTCCGGCCCGCCATCAACGAAGCGCTCCGCTCCGACGATCCGCTGTCCGTTGTTCCGTCCGCGGATACCGACGGACACGGCACGTTTCTGGCCGGCGCGGCAGCGGGAAGCGAGACGCCGGATGCGGATTTCACCGGCGCGGCGCCCTCCTGTTACCTGGGCGTGGTGCGTCTGAAGCCGGCCAAACAGTATCTGCGGGACTTCTACCGTATCCGCCAGGATGCGGCGGCCTACCAGAGCAGCGACATCATGATGGGTGTCACCTGGCTTCTGACGCTGGCCTACCGCTCTCAGATGCCGCTCGTGATCTGCCTGAGCCTGGGAAGCAACCAGGGCGGCCACGACGGCTCCTCTCCCCTGGCGCAGGTTCTGAACCGGCTGCAGATCTTCCCCGCCGTCTCCGCCGTCTGCGCCGCCGGCAACGAGGCCGGGCGGCAGCACCACTATATCGGGCGCATTGCCGAACAGGCCGCCTACGACGAGGCGGAGCTCAGGGTCGCGGAAAATGAACGCGGCTTCGACGTGGAGCTGTGGGCCGCCCCGCCGGAGATCTATACCGTCGGCCTCGTCTCGCCGACCGGCGAGATCGTCGACCGCATCCCTCTGCGGCCGGGGAACGTGGAGACCGTCCGTTTTCCCGCCGACCGCTCCGCCGTGACCGTCGCCTACGCGACCGTTACCGGAGGGCAGAGCAGCTTCCTGGCCCTGCTGCACTTTACGGATCCGTCGCCCGGCATCTGGCGCATCCGGGTCTATCCCACGGTCGCGATCACCGGCGTCTATCATATGTGGCTGCCGGTCCACGGATTCATCCACGACGACACCGTATTCCTGCGGGCGGATCCGTTCACCACCGTCACCTCCCCGGGAAATTCGTCCTTCGCGATCACTGCCGGCGCCTATAATCACTTAAACGGCAGCCTGTACATCCACTCCGGACGCGGCAGCACCCGCGACGGGCGGATCAAGCCGGATCTGGACGCGCCGGGCGTCAACGTATCCGGTCCGGGAATCGCCTCCTCTCCCGGCGTCTATCCCATGGTCCGCCTGTCCGGCACCTCCGTATCCGCCGCCCTCACGGCCGGCGCCGTGGCGGATCTGTATTCCTGGGCCTACGTAAGCGGCAACGATCCCTATATCAACAACAGCGTCGTCAAGGCGTACCTGACCCGCGGCGCAAAAAGAAATCCAGGCTACACGTACCCCAACCGTGAATGGGGGTACGGTACCCTGGATCTGTATCAGTCGTTATTATCCCTGAGAAACTAACCCCGCATCCCGATCCGCGGGCCGCCGTTCTTCTCCAGATAGCTGCGGGTGATGACCACGGTCCCGATCCCGGGATCCTTCGGTACCTCGAACATGATATCCAGCATGAATTCCTCCATGATAGCGCGCAGGGCCCTGGCCCCGGTCTCCCGCTTGATGGCCTCGGCCGCAATCCACTCCAGCGCGTCGTCCTCGAAGACCAGCTGCACCTCGTCCAGCGCCAGAAGCTTTATGTACTGCTTCAGGATCGCGTTCTTCGGCTCCTTTAAGATCTTCACCAGCATCGGCGCCGTCAGCTTCTGAAGCGTCACCTGGATCGGCAGACGTCCCAGAAACTCCGGGATCATGCCGAAGGCGCGCAGATCCGCGTTGGTGACATGGCTCAGAATATCCGGATCGTCGTCATACCGGTCCTTAAGTTCCGCCCGGTAGCCGATGGAGGAGGACTTGTTCAGTCTCTCCTTCACGATCCGCTCCAGATCCGGGAACGCGCCGCCGCAGATGAACAGGATCTGATCCGTATTCACCGTGGCCATGGGCGACAGGGCGTTCTTCTGGTTGGTCCCCACGGGCACCTCCACCAGGCTGCCCTCCAGAAGTTTTAAGAGCTCCTGCTGCACCGACTCGCCGCTGACGTCCCGGCTGTTCGTATCCTTCTTCTTGGCGATCTTGTCGATCTCGTCGATAAAGACGATGCCGTGCTCCGCCCGCTCCACATCGTTGTCCGCAGCCGCTAAAAGCTTGGAGATCACGCTCTCGATATCGTCTCCGATATAGCCCGCTTCCGTCAGCGACGTGGCGTCGGCGATGGCCAGCGGCACATCCAGGAGCCTGGCAAGCGTCTTCACCAGGTAGGTCTTGCCGCTTCCGGTAGGACCGATCATCAGGATGTTGGACTTCTCGATGACGACGTCGTCGCCGCCGTCCTGCCGGGATTCCTGGGCGTACAGCCGTTTATAGTGGTTGTACACCGCCACGGAGATCACCTTCTTGGCCTTCTCCTGCCCGATCACATACTGATCCAGGCTTGCCTTGATCTTATGGGGCGCAGGAATATCCCTGATATCAAAGGACGGCTGTTCCTTCGGCGCCTTCTTCCGGATCCGCTGCTTCTGCGGAATCTCCGGCTGGGGAATGTTCAGCTTGGAGATATCGCTCAGGTTCATATTCATGAACGGCATGTTCTGGATCTTGGAGAAATCAAAACCGTTCTTCAGCACCGTGTCGAACGCCTTCTGCATGCAGTCGTGGCACAGGCACATCCCGCCGGGCATATCGATCATCGGGCCCGCCTTGCTCTCCGTGCGCCTGCAGGAGTAGCAGATCTTCTCGTACGCGTCGTCTCCGCTCCCGGACGTGCTCCCTCCGCCGGATCCGCTCCCGGACACGCTTCCCCCGCCGGATCCACTCCCCGGCGTGCTTTCTCCGCCAGCGCCCGTCGCACCGTCCCCGCCGGACATTCCTGCGCTGCCCTCTCCGTCGCCGCTCCCGGTCATAACCGCGACCTGTGCACTGTCTTCCCAGGGCGCGCCTGCGTTGCCCGCTTTATCGCCGTTCCCGGCCATGACCGCACCCGGACCGGCCGTTGCGGCCGCGCTGGCGCTCCGCGCCATTTTCTCTTCCATCCACATGTCCTCCGCCGCTTTTGTCGTTCTTTCGTCCAATCGCTTTCTCCTGTTCTCTTCCCGGACTTTTCCCGGAAAAAAGCCTGCCGGCGGCGGCAGGTCCTTTCTGCTTCGCTTCCCGATGCATAAGGCCCCGCCGTCTCCGGCTGCTTCCTTTATTCCGTGTTTCTGTTCCGTTTCATTAATTGTTCACAGTCTCCTGACCGCCCAGAGTAATGGTGATCGTGCGCTCCACATATTCGCCGTCGGTCAGCGACTGCACGACCATCTCAACCGTTTCGCCCTTCTTATAATACTTCAGCAGGTTCTGCAGGCTGGACATGGTATTCACTCTCTGCCCGTCGAACTGCGTGATAACGTCCTTCTCATGAAGATCCGTCTTCTCCGCCGCGCCGCCTTCCACGATCCGGTAGACATAGACGCCGGCAGGCATATCCAGCTGCTGCTGCATGGTATCGTCCACGGTTACGCCCTGGATACCCAGATAACCGGCTTCGTCTTCCTTCACCTGCTCGCCGCTCCGGCGCACCATCAGGGAATCCAGGATCTCCTGCGCCTGGGAAATCGGGATCGCGAAGCCCATGCCCTCCACATCCGTATCCGAATACTTGGCTTCATTGATGCCGATAACCTGTCCCTGCATATTCAGCAGCGCGCCGCCGCTGTTTCCCGGATTGATCGCCGCGTCGGTCTGGATCAGATGCTTGGTGCTGCCGTCCGTCTGCACCTCGCGGTTCAGAGCGCTGACATAACCTACCGTCACAGCCTGGCCGTAGCCCAGGGCGTTCCCGATGGCGATCACTCCCTGGCCGATCTTCAGCTCTTCGGAATCGCCCAGCTGAGCGACCGTGATCTGGTTCATGGTTTCCGCCGGAATGGTGTCCAGCGGCACCGCCACGATCGCCAGATCGCTCTCCTCGTCGGTACCCTTGACCGAAGCCTCCAGCTCCGTATCGTCTATGAATACGACCGACAGCTCGCCTGCATCCTCCACCACATGGTTATTCGTCGCGATCAGAAGCTCCGAATCGTTCTGGCCGACGATGATGCCCGACCCGGCGCTGGGGACCTCGTAGGTCTGGGTCCTGCCGAACCACGGGTTCACGCTCTGGTAAAGCATCGTGTTGTTGATCGCCACGACGGACGGCATCGCGTTCTCCACGATTCCAGACACATCCATGGCCACCACGCCGGTCTTGTCGGCGTTCAGGCTTAAGCGCCCCGCGATCTTATCCAGATCCTCGTCGGACAGGCTCATCTGCTCCTGCTGCGTTCCGACTGTCGGAGCCGGTTCCGTCTCCTTATCCATGGACTCTGCCAGCATGTTCACGCCCACCATGGTTCCGCCGGATACGAATCCGAACAACAGCGCCGCGGCGACGATCCCGACCGTCTTCTTAACGAGACCCGGCTTTTTGTTTTTCTTCTTCTCCGGTGCCGGCGCCGGCTGAGGCGGCGTCTGGTACTGCTGATACGTCTGGCCGTTCGTCTGGGAGTAATAGGTCTGCTGATTCTGATAAGCCTGCTGCCCTCCGTAATAGGAAGACTGCTGCGCCGTATCATTTACGCCGAAGCCTGTACCTTCCTCCGCACCGTTCATGCCGTCCGGATTTATATTCCTGTTTTCCTCATCATACATAGATAACAACCCCTTTCCAGTTGATATTTTGTTTTGTTTCTTTCAATGACCTAAATATAGCAGTCTTTTGTGACCAATCTGTGAAAGAAAAACAATAAAATTGTGAAAAGGGGAATCTCTTCCTGTCAGGCCGGGCCGTCTGCCGCATTCGATAAGGGGCCGCCGCCGGGTCCGGTGATCACGCCGCTGCCGTCGCCGGATCCGTCCGGTCCGGCCGGTCCCAGAGGACCGCCGCCGGTTTCCGAATTCCCTGTGCCGAGCGGGCCTGTACCGCCGGAGGTCGTCGTGCCTCCGGGGGTCGTCATATCGCCAGGCGATGTCATGCCTCCGGGCGATATCGTGCCTCCGGGCGTCGTCATGTCGCCGGGCGATGTCGTGCCTCCAGGCGTCGTCGTGTCGCCGGGCACGGTCGCTCCGCCGGGCGATATCGTGCTGCCGGGTCCGTCCGTTCCGCCGGGCGACGTTATGTCGCCGGGTGACGTCGTTCCGCCGGGCGTCGGATTCCCTCCCGGAAGATTCTGCTCCTGGGACTGCCCGCCCGCCGTCGGACCGGTCGTATCGCCCGGGCGGAGCCCTGTGCCGCCGGGCATCTGGCCCGTACCGGGACCGTTGCCTTCTTCGCCGGGATATGAGGGGACTCCCGTATTGCCGCCGGGAACATAGACCCCGTCATCCGGTTCCGGACCGTCAACCAGTTCGCCGTTCTCATCCGTCTCGCCGATCCCGGGGATCGGAGTAACGATCATGCCGTTCTCGTCTGTCTCATAGGTCTCGTCTTCGTCCTCATCCTCCGTCTCGCGTACCGTTTCCTTCGTCGTCTCCGTCTCCGCAGCCGCCGTCGTCGATTTGCTCTGAACCGCGTAAACGCCGGAATCAGACGAGATCTTCTGACTGATCTTCTTCACCGCGTCGGTAGGCTCGTAATCCTCGTCCCCGAACAGGAACTGATGAAGCTGGGTCACGTTGGACTCCAGCGTCTGCGGAATGATGCAGGCGCCTCTGGCCTTGCCCATATTGGCCTCGCTCCGCTCGAACGGGAATCCCCCCGTCTCGCCGATGTGATACTTGGACATGCTCAGGGCTACGTTGGTCAGATCCCCGAAATCCAGGTTCGTCATGACCTCCTGCAGGCAGACGACCAGAATATTGTTGAGGACCGAATACTCGGCCTTCTTCGCCTTGGCAAAGGCGGCCTCGATCACCTTCTTCTGGCGCTCCACGCGCTGATAATCGCTGTCCATCAGGCGCAGCCGTCCGTAGGCCACAGCCTGGATACCGTCCAGGTGATTCATGCCGGCGCTCTGCAGATGATGGGAACCGACGCCGGTTTCCTCAACGGTCTCCGTAATGAAGGCGTTGATGAACTTAAACTCCGGCTTGGTGATCTCCATATCGACCCCGCCCAGGATATTGATGCCGTCCGCTACCGCCTTCCAGTTGAAAATGATATACTCCGTAATATTCAGATCCAGATTCTCATTGAGCATCTTCAGCGCCTGCTCCGGGCCGCCCTCGGAATACGCGTAGTTAAACTTCCGGTAGGTTCCCTTGTCGCTGACCTTCAGATACGTATCCCGGTAAAGGGACACCAGCTTGATCTCGCCCGTATCCTGATTGATGCAGGCGATCATATTCACGTCCGAGGAATTGCCGCGGGCGCTGGAGGTTCCGGTTCCCGAATCCACGCCGAAGATCGCGATCATCCAGTAGCCCTGCATCTTGTTGATGGACTCCAGCGGAATGTTGGGATTCTCGACATTCTCTTTATTCACATTGGGTTTCGGCATCAGATTCCAGAGCCTGCTCACATAGGCGTAGGAGAATATGGCTGCCAGTACGAGACATTCCGCCACGATCATGGCGATAATCCGTCTCCTGCGCTTTTTCTTACGCTCCACCTCTGCGCGCATCTGCGCCACCTTATGGCTGAAGCGCTCCCTGCTGTCCAGCTCTCCGGGTCTGCGGACGCTGCGTCCGCCCGAAGCCGTCTGGCGGTTCTCCATATGATTTCCGGCAGCCCGTCCGCCCGTCCTTACCCGTTCTCCCTCCGGCTGATAGCGCTTCGGACTGCCCGCGCCATGTCCGGCGCGGTCTCCGGAACCGGTCCTTCCTTCCAATTCGTCGTCAAAATAGTCATAGCTCATAATTAAACCTCATCCCCGCATGCCATCCAAAGCTAGTAGGCGTTTTTATTGATAAAGCCTTTAAAAATCGTCAGGAACAGGATCCGAAAATCCAGTCCCAGCGTCCAGTTCTCGATATAATACAGATCATGCTCGATCCGCTTCGTGATCGACGTGTCCCCCCGGTACCCGTTGATCTGCGCCCATCCCGTCATCCCCGGACGTACCTGATGCTTGATCATGTATCTGGGAATCTGCTCCTTAAAGCGTTCCACGAAATACGGTCTCTCCGGCCTGGGGCCGACCAGACTCATCTCCCCCTTCAGCACGTTCAGAAACTGCGGCAGCTCGTCGATGCTGAACTTCCGGATAAATCTTCCGAACGGCGTTACCCGCGGATCATGAGGCGTAGTCCACTTCTCCTTCTCGTCCGCCGGCCTCTGCACCTCCATGGAACGGAACTTGTACATCTGGAACGGACGGTTGTGTAGCCCTACCCGCTCCTGCTTAAAGATCAGCGGCCCCGGCGATGTGATCTTGATCGTGACCGCCGTCAGCAGCATGACCGGCGAAAACAGGATCAGCCCCGCCAGCGATCCCGCCACGTCCACCGTCCGCTTCACGATCCGGTTGAACATGGAATTAAGCGGCACATGACGGATATTGATCACCGGAAGTCCCTGCAGATCCTCGATATACGGCCTCGTCGGGATCACATTGTTGTAGTCCGGTATGAACTTGGTATGAACCCCCGACTTCTCACAGGCGGCGACAATGGATTCCAGCCGCCCGTATTCGCCGATGCCCAGGGTAATGGCGATCTCGTCCAGCGCGTTCAGCTCCAGGATCGAATGCAGCTCGCCGATGGTTCCGATCACGCGGACGCCCCTGTACTCGCTGCCCAGCGCTTCCTTATCATCCAGGATGCCCCAGATATGATATCCCCATTCCGGATTGGCCTTCACGCGGTCGATAAACCCCTCCGCCGTCCGGCTGCAGCCGATGAGCAGGATATGCTTCTGGTTATAGCCCTTGGCGCGCATGGCGCGCAGCAGAACCCGGATCGCCGTCCGCTCCGCGGTCTCCGCGACGATATTGATGGCGAAGAAATAAAACACCATCCTCGTCGAGAATTCCTGCAGATACGGATTCTTCCTGAAAAGAAAATAGAATACCGCAAGGATCATCAGACCGAACAGATTCGCCTTGCAGATATTGGCAAACTCAAACCGCCGCGACTGGATCCTCTTCGGTTCATACAGATGAAAGCACGTATACAGGATCAGATACAGCGGTATGATAACGACCAGCGCCAGAAAATAATACTGTGCCGGAAGCAGTCCACGCTCCGGCGTCACAAGGCTGGTACGAATCACTAAAAGCCCCCACGCCAGCGCATACGCCAACGCCATTACCAGCACGTCCAGAATGACATGCAGGCGGTTCAGCATCTGCTGATTGTTCTTTATCATAAGCGTTCACCTTGAAATAATGTGGTGCCGTGACGCATACATTATACACGAAAACACGCCATGTGGTATTAAAATTCTCTTAATTTTTGGTAACATTTGGACGCGCCTTCGCGATCTGCCTTACGGAGAACTCCCAGACATAGATCAGCGTGCCCATGATCAGCTCCCACTGGATCGACAGATAGTTCGGGATCCACCGGGAATCGTACGGTACCTTTCTGCATTTCACAGCCGTCGCAAGCCCTTCCCGGATCCCTTCAAGATACTCCTTTCCGAAGCCGAGCTTCCGGAAAAATCCGTACTTAACGGCAATTCCCGCGCCGATCAGGGGGAAATTGACCAGAAGCTGCAGAAGCGGCATGTTCTTATAATTAAGGTAAATGCTGTTGCGGGCCGCTAGACGCACCTTGAACGGATTGTACTTCGAGCCGCTGGTGCCGCTTCCCACATGATAAACCACCGCCGTCGGGCAGTACCGCACATGGTAACCGTGGATCTTCGCCCGGTAGCAGACGTCGATATCCTCCAGATACGCGAAATGCATCTCGTCGAACAGTCCGATCTCGTCGAACACGGCCCTGCGGTAGATTGCCGCGCCCGCGCAGGCCGAGAAGACCTCCACAGGCCGGTTATAGCCGCGGCTGCTCCTTCCCACGCCGCGCTGGTAGGCCCATCCCATCAGGCTGTACATGTCGCCGGCGTCGTCCATCAGCTCCCGGTGGTACATCTGGACCATCCGGCTGCTGACCGCGAAGATCCGCTTCGACCGGCCGATGGCCGCCAGAAGCTCCCCCACAAAATCCGGCTGCACCTCGGTGTCGTTGTTCAGGAGAATGACGTACGGCGTCTTCGCCGCACGGATACCGGCGTTCACCGCCCCGGAGAAGCCGGTATTCTCCGGCAGGAATATGGACGGGATCCCCTGCTGCCTGAGCCACTCGACGCTTCCGTCGGTCGAACCGTTATCCACCACCAGGATCTCGAAATCCCGGCAGGTCTGACGCTCCAGGGCGTCCATGCAGATTCCCATGAACCGGAGACCGTTATAATTCGGTATGATCACTGTCGCCTTGCTCTCTGTCATATTATTCCTGCCTTCCCTGGTTTCCGTCTGTCCCGGCCGTTTCCGAAGCCGGACCGCCCGTATCCTCCGCATCCTCCTCCATCAGCCGCCGGATCTCCTCCGGCATCGGATACGGCTCGCCGATCTTCTCCTTCAGAAGATCCCGCAGCGCAAAATTCGACTTGCGCAGGGTCAGGTTCGGATTATAATAAGGATCTCCGTCCCGCAGCATATCCGGCCATTTCTTCGCAAACCTGGCGACCTCCCGGTTAAAGCGGGCCACCTTCTCAGGCGTGTCCTCCAGCCCCCTGGACTTGGACTCATAGTGGTACAGCTTCGCATAAGGCGCATAGACCACCAGCTTGCCGAGGGCCCGCACCTTCATACAGTAGTCAATATCGTTAAAGGCGACTGCCAGCTCCTCCGAGAAGCCTCCCACGGCCTCAAACACGTCCCGCCGGCTCATCATACAGGCCGCCGTCACCGCGCTGTAATCCTGCGCGCACATGGCACGATGGAAATAGCTGTTCTCCGCCTCGTGAAGCCCGATGAAGGTATGGCCGGCGATGCCGCCGAAGCCGATCACCACGCCCGCGTGCTGGATCGTGCCGTCCTGATACAGAAGCCTGGCGCCCACCGCGCCTACGTCGTCTCTCTGGCAGAAGCCCAGCATCTCCTCGATGAAGTTCTCCGCAATGGGCTCGATATCATTATTCAGGAACAGAAGGTATTCCCCTTTCGCGTACTGTACGCCGAAGTTGTTGATCGCGGAGAAATTGAATCCCTTCTCCCAGCGCACCACGCGCACCTGCGGAAACTCCTTCCGGATCTTCTCATAATAGGCAAAGGTCTCCGGCGACGTGCTGTTGTTCTCCACCACGATGAATTCCAGGTTCCTGTAGGTACATTTCGTAAGGATCGTTCGGATGCACAAGTCCAGATCCGCCGTATGGTCCTTGTTCGGGATGATCACCGACACCAGCGGGTTTTCCCGCAACGTAAACACCGTATGGTAGATGCCGTAATCCACGCCCTTCTCCACCTTCTCGGCCCCGATCCCCATCCGCCTGTAATGGTCCATGACCGCTCTTGCGCCGGCCTCGAACGCGTACAGCTTGCTCTGGGGATTGCTGGCCGTGGAGCCCTGGTGGCAGCGCCAGTGGTACAGGACCTTCGGGATATGCCAGATCCCTTCCGCCGCCTCGGTACACCGAAGGATCAGATCGTAGTCCTGGGCCCCGTCGTATTCCTTCCGAAAGCCGCCGGCCCGTTCCATCAGCTGCCGCTTCACCACGAACTGATGGCAGATATAGTTGACGCTGCACAGAAGATCCGGATTGAAATCCGGCTTGAAATGCGGGTCGAAAAGCGCCCCGCCGTCCACATCCATCTTATCCTCGTCCGAATAGATCACGTCGCAGTCCGGATGCTCCACGGCTGCCTTCGCGATCTCATAAAGGGCGTGCTCCGGCATGGCGTCGTCCTGGTCGGCCAGCACGATATAGTCTCCCGAGGCCATCGCGATGGCCGCGTTGGTGTTCTCGGAGATCCCGCCGTTCTGCCCCAGCAGCCGGTACCGGATCCGGCTGTCCTTCTCACGGTATTCCTTCACAAGCTCCGCGGCATCCTTCCCCTTCGGGCTTCCGTCGGCGATGCACAGCTCCCAGTTCGGATAGGTCTGGGCCAGGACAGAGTCCAGCATCTCCCGCAAAAACCCCTCCGGCGCCTGATAAACCGGCATGACAAGGGACAGAAGCGGCCACCCGGCCGTATCCTCCGCCCTCTGGGCCGCCAGCTCCTCCTGCGAGGGCTTCGTCAGGCCGTACCATTCCGCGTATTCATAATCGTTGTCGATACCCTGCAGCTTATGCCTGGACTTTAAAAGCAGGGCCCTGAGCCCGTGCTTCTTCCCAAACTCCAGAGCCACGCGGACCGTCTCCATGTTCATCAGGTCGCGGATCTTCTCCATCCGCTTATGGAACACGCTGGCCCGCCTGGCGATCAGCTCTTCATTATACCGGATCCGCCGGATCTTCCCGTCGCAGCGGATCAGCAGCCAGTAGCTGCGCCCCCGCTCATAGGGGAACTGGATATCAAATCCGAAATCCCGGTCGCAGATCCTCTTAAAGTAGATCTGGCTCACATCGTCCCTTCGGGTGGAGACATACCGGAACTTTACCTTCTTCCGGTTCTCGTCCAGCACAAGAAACGCCGGTTCTGACTCCGGCGTCCTGCCGACGACCCAGCCGTTGAGCTGGATCGAATTCTCACGTACCCTGACGATGTCGATCTTATACTTCATTCCCGTTCCTGTTTCCTTTGATGTCGTTATTCCGCCTGTCCGGCGCCGCTTTCCCCGTTCTCCGGTTCCGGCGTCTCCGGTCCGGCCGCCCTGCTTTCCTTCCCGTCCCTGCCGGCTTTCTCTGCCTTGCCGGCCTTCCCGGACTTTCCGGCCTTCTCCTTACCGGATTTCTCCGCTTTGCCGGCTTTCTCTGCCTTACCGGGCCTGTCCTCCCTGCCTTCCTTCTTTTTCTTCTTCTTCTCCTTCTGAGGAGGGAAATTGATCCGCTCCTCCTCAATGACCAGCGGACGCTTCATGACCCGCTGGTTGATGGAGAGGATATACTCACCGATCAAACCGATGAAAAAGATCTGAATGGATCCCAGAAACAGCATGCCCAGAAGCATCGGGGTCATACCTGCCATGAAACGGTCCCACCAGATCAGCTTCATGATCAGGTAGACGATAGCGGTCACGAAGCTCACCAGACAGCTGAACGCGCCGATAAACGTGGCGATCCGCAGCCCCGCCTTCGTGTAGGATGTAAAGCTGAGCATGGCCGCGTCGTACAGCCGGTAGAAATTATTGCTGGTCTTGCCGGCCCTGCGCTTCGGCTGCTCGTAAGGGATCTCCTTCCGGCGGTATCCCAGCTCCGCCACGATGCCCCGCAGAAACGGCGTCGGATCGTCCAGATCCCGCAGCACCTCGATGAAATCGCGGTCATAGAGGCCGGAACCCGTGAAATGCTCGATCTGTTCCACGTCCGACAGCTTGTGGATCAGCTTGTAATAGCAGCTGCGGAGCCAGTACATGACCGGATTCTCCCTGCTGCTGGTCTTGATCCCGATCACGATCTTATAGCCTTCCTCCCAGGCATGCACATACTGGGGAATCAGCTCCACCGGATCCTGGAAATCCGCCACCATGGAGATCACGCAGTCGCCGGCAGCCTGCAGCATCCCGTAATAGGGCGAGTTGAACTGGCCGAAATTCCTGGCGTTAAAGATCGCCCGGATCTTCGGATTCGCGGCGCACATACGTCTGAGGATCGGCCTGGTCTGGTCGCGGGAATCATTATCAATAAATATCAGTTCGTAATCATATTCCGGCAGATCCCTTTCGATCGTGCCGATCACAGCCTGAGCGATGGGCTCTACGTTCTCTTCTTCATTATAGCATGGTATCAGTACGCTGATCGTCTTCATGGTTTCCTCCGAAGGAAGGGGCGGCGGCACAGGACTCCGGCGGCGCGCCGCTTCCCCGCCGGACCGCGGCGCCGCGCTCAGGGCGTCCGCGAAATCAGTATATCACAAAAAGCGCAGAGTTAAAAGCATTTTTCTATATCCATCCTGTTCTGTGCTTTCCTTCCGCCGTTTCCATGAACCTTCACTTTTCAGGGGTACCCCGGATGGTATATAATCTGACCGTAATGCAGAACCGGATTTGAGGCAGATGAATAAAGGAGAGTATGATCTATGAGAAATTCCATCAAATGGGCGGCGGCTGTCTCTGCGGCGGCAGTCATGTGCTCCATGGTTCCGTTCTCCGGCTCCGTGGCCTTTGCACAGGAGACAGGCTGGGTACAGGAATACGAGGGCTGGAAGTACTACGACAACGACGGGTACTCCCTGACCGACTCCTGGAAGAAGTCCGGAGACGACTGGTACTACCTGAATGAGAACGGCGTTATGGCCACAGACTGTCAGGTCAACGAATACTATGTGGATTCCGCGGGAAAGCGCGTCACGGACCGTTGGGTATCCGTCGCCAACGAAGACCTGTGGGATGAGACGGCGCCGGAGCAGTACTGGTATTATTACGGCAGCAACGGCCAGATGCTCACCTCCCGTTTCCGGGAGATCGGCGGCGTTACCTACTATTTCGATGACGAAGGCCATATGGCCACAGGACTTTGCGAGATCGACGGCGCCATCTATTATTTCTCCGGCAGCGGCGCAATGAAAAAGGGCTGGGTCGAGCTTCCCGCTGAGGACGACGAGTTCGGCGACACTACGGTATGGTCTTACTTCGACAGCCACGGACGCAGGGTCGAGAACCAGCTGGACAAGAAGATCAGCGGCGCCTACTATACCTTCGAAAACGGCGTCATGGTCACCGGATGGTACAAGGTACCAGAGACCGCTGCCGCGGCGGACGCGGCGGCAGACGAAGCCACTGAGGGCGCGGAAGGCGCCGGCTCCGCAGCCGCTTCGGAAACGGCCGCTCCGGCTGCCGGCTACCAGTACTACGAGACGGACGGAAGCCGCGCGGCCGGCTGGCTGACGATTGCGGGCATCCCGGAGGTCTCAGCGGAAGACGAGACCTACCGCTTCTATTTCAAGAGCGGCGTCCCGCATTACGCTTCCAACGGCGGCATCCAGATCTTCGGCATCGGCTCCGACCGCTACGCCTTCAACGACAAAGGCGAGATGCAGACCGGACTGACCGTCGTGACCCTCGAGGACGGCTCCACCGCCAATTACTACTTCGGCGACAACGGAGCCATGAAGACGGGCAAGCAGACGATCTTCGACGACGATACGGAGATGAACCGGGTCTGGTACTTCCAGACCGACGGTTCCGCACGCGGA
This sequence comes from uncultured Lachnospiraceae bacterium, assembly GCA_947624815.1. Taxonomy (GTDB): domain Bacteria; phylum Bacillota; class Clostridia; order Lachnospirales; family Lachnospiraceae; genus UBA3402. The sequence continues at coordinate 68,937 of CANQME010000001.1, forward strand.
CAGGGCTTCAACGGGATCCACGCGGGCGCCATCTACGATCACGGCGTGCGGCTGGATGCAGACAGCGACCTGCGCTACGCCCCGGTGACCTTCGAAGGCCAGAAATACCTGGTCAACGCCTCCGGAACGATCCAGAAAGCCTCCGCTTCCTCCAGGTCCGCGTCCCAGCCAGATCTGGGCACAGGCTTCAGGGATGTCAGGGACGCCAACGATACCGTCTGGACTGTGGATACGAACGGCGTCGTACGGTGAGCGCCCTCCCCTCTGAACAACAAAATGTATAATTAGTGACAAAAACCCGTTCAAAAATGCCGGAATAGGAATATTCTGGCATTTTTTTGCCTAAAATGTGACATAATATTGCATAATGCCGCATATCTTGTATCGTATCGGCATCATTCAACTTCAACGCAAAGGATGGGACTATATCATGAGGGAACTCGCAGCGTACTTCTGCCCCAGATGCGGCTGTTACGCATATTTTCATCTGCCTAAAAACGCGATCTGCCATAACTGCAATGTAAACATGAAGCGGCTCAACATCTCCTACCAGAAATTCATGAGCATGGATCACGAGGAGCGGGACCGCTTCATCTCCTGTCGGATCGTCGACGCCTTTCCGACCCTGTCCAGACAGATCTGCTCCGCCGAAAAGCTCTATAACGAACGTCAGCTGATCGCTCATCTGACGGAGGAATGTTCAAAGCTGGAAACGGAAAATCAGACGCTGGCCCAGACGGTCAACTGGATGCACCAGACGATCTGGGACCAGCTGCGCTGCATGAAGGATCTGGAACGCCAGTTGAAGAATACGACGCGCGCAGGGAAATAACCCCCTTCCCCCTGCGCGCCGTACCGGAAGCTTATGTATCTCCACCGACGCGCCGTCCGGTCAGCCTTCTTCTGAAACATATCTGAGAACCAGGCGATTCAACGTCACACGCATCTGGGCCACGATCTCCATCAGTTTATCGTTGTCCTCTTTCAACCTGCGATTTTCTTCCTCCAGCATGCATATTCTCTCCTCGTCAACCACTTAGTCCCCCTCCTTCCTGGATGTTTTAAAATATAGAACATTTTACCGGTTTTGAAAAGCAATTTCGTGCGCACGATTCGACATCCCTTTTTTCTTCCGGCCGTCCCGGTCTTTCGCAACCACAAAATATGCCATCTTGCCGCCTCTGAAAATACCATTTCTGGGCATGCGCCAAAGGCGTAAAATGGCGCTTTCTGTCGAAATATTTTTAGTAAGATTTATGTCCGAAAATCGTAAGATTTTACGTGGTTTTACCCCCTAGTCAAACACATGGCCTTGTGCTATAATGTAGCCAACATAAAGAAAGGAGGCTGTGTCTGCCATGAAGAGAATACGGATCTGCGCAGCCGTTATGACCTTTCTGCTGATGCTTTCGACGGCCGTTCCGGTATTTGCCGGCACATGGACCGAACACGAGGACAAGACCTGGACCTATATAGACGATAACGGAGAGAGCCTTACCGGCTGGATCGAAGACGGAGAGAAGACTTACTACCTGGATGAGAACGGCGTCCTCAAGACCGGTTGGTTCAAGCTGAAGGGTTCCTGGTACTACTTCGATGAGAACGGAGTCCTGGCGAAGGATCAGTGGATCGATAATTATTATGTGAATTCGGAAGGTAAGATGAAAGGAATCCGGTAAGGAGTATTCCCGCCGGTGTTTTCCTGTGACAGTGCATACGATGCAGCCGCGGCCTGACAGATGGCCGCGGCTTTTTACGTTCTGATTTCGGTTCCTGGCTTCGTTCCGATTCTTCTCCGGGTTCCGTTTCGGGCTTCGCTCCACGGCTTCGTTTCGGGCTTCGCTCTTGGCTTCGTTCCTCGGATTCGCCGACTCCGTCAAAAGCTGCGGATTCTGTCGTCCTTGTCGTCCGTCGTCTTGTCGATGGAACGGATCTCCACATAGTAGCCGGCGTTCTCATTGACCCGGACATAGACGCGCTCGCCCAGTTTCCGGCCCAGAATGGCGCGGCCCAGCGGCGATTCGGTGCTGATCAGCCCCTGCAGGGAGCTGCCGCGGATCGACGTGACGAGCCGGTAGGTCTCCACCTCGTCGTCGTCCTCCATATACAGTTCCACCGTATTATTGAGTCCTACCTCGTCCTCCTTCGATTCGTCCGATATGATCTCCGCCGTCTTCAGCATCCTCTCCAGATAGCGGATGCGGCTCTCGTTCTGGTTCTTGTCCTTCTTGGCGGCGTGATACTCGAAATTCTCGCTCAGATCACCGTGGGAGCGAGCTTCCTTCACGGCCTCCAGCGCCTCCTTCCGTACCACCAGCTTCCGGTACTCGATCTCCGCCTCGATCTTCTCCACGTCACTTTTCGTCAGTTTCTCTGCCATCTTTGTTTCCCTCTTTCCCCAGTCTGACATCCTCCAGGTATTCCCGGAGACCGTCGTCTGCGTGATTTAAAAGATAATTGCCGCTTCGGGACGGCGCGTTCGCCAGATGCCCTGTCCGGATCTGTTCATTCACGGCGTCCACAGCCTCCCGCAGATCCTGCGCCGACATCAGGCGGCATCCCTGCCCGCGGATGATCAGCTGCTCCAGCCCGTCCGAGGTCGCCACCGTGACCTGATGGCTCCGCCCCATCTGATGCGCCAGCTTCTCGATATACTGATCGGCAGTCTCTGCCTCCTTCGTATAGACGACGTTGATATTGTGGTAGCGGATCGCCTGTCCCAGGCCCCCCTCCACTTTATATGCGTCGAACACCAGGATCAGAATACATCCCGTATATCCCTGATAATTGCACATGATATCCATGAGCCGCTGTCTGGCCCCGTCGATGGTGGCTTCCGCCAGCTCGTGCAGCTCGGGCCATGCGTAGATAATATTGTACCCGTCGACCAGAAGGTAATCCTCTTCCGGCGGTTCCGACGGCCTTTTCCTGTCCTTCTTATCGAAACTCACACGCCGCGGCGCAGTCTCCGCAGGGAGCCGCCTCTTCGGCTCCCCGTAGGTGCGGGTGAAGATCGCCTCCAGCTCCTTATCCTCCGCTCCCCATGCCGCTCCTGCACCTTTCCCATGGTTGGCTAAAATTCCCCGGCTGGTGGAATTGCCCCCGACGGCGGCCGATCTCCTGGCGTCAGAAATTCCCTGACCGGCGCTGCTGCCCCCGGCGGCGGCCGATCCCCTGGCGGAAGAAATTCCCTGACCGGCGCTGCTGCCCCCGGCGGCGGCCGATCTCCTGGCGTCAGAAATTCCCTGACCGGCGCTGCTTCCCCCTACGGCGGCCGATCCCCTGGCGTCGGAAATCCCCGCACCAGCGGCAGTTTCCCCCGCCGCCGGTGAATCGGGTCGGACGACCGCGTGTGCCGCCCCGGATTCCGCCGCCCGCGTCCTGCGGGCAGCCAGATCAATGGGGCTCTCCAGATGCATGTACCGCTTCACATCCTTCCAGTCCACCACAAAACCTGCGCCGTGGGCGCAGAACACGGAACCGCAGGGATTATCCAGATCCTGCTCCGGATCATATGCGGCGGCCGCCGCCACTTCCTCCGTATTGTGACAGGGCTCATAGCCCTTCATACTGCAGTTCAGCCTGCCTCGACCCTTCGAGTAGGAAGCCACCTCCATCTGGTAATTCCCCATGGCGGCTACCGGGGCCTCCCCGGTGATCACCGCCGTCTCTCCGTCCATCTCCGGGCCGGCGAACCTGGCGTTCATCCGTTCCAGATCGGAAAGCGCCCGCCCTGCCGCCTCCATCGGAACCTCCAGACGGAACCGGTAGTACGGTTCCAGAAGCTGGTAGCTGCCTGCCGTCAGGGCCTGCATCAGACCGTGACGGACCGCCCGGTATGTAGCCTGACGGAAATCCCCGCCCTCCGTATGCTTCAGATGCGCCCTTCCGGTCAGAAGCGTGATCTTCATATCCGTGATCCTTGCCCCGGTCAGCACTCCGGCATGCGCCTTTTCCTCCAGATGCGTCAGGATCAGCCTCTGCCAGTTCAGATCCAGCTCATCCGTGCTGCAGACCGTTCCGAACGTCAGACCGCTGCCGCGGGGAGCAGGCTCCATCAGCAGATGCACCTCCGCATAATGGCGCAGGGGCTCATAATGGCCTACGCCCTCCACGGGGGCCGTGATCGTTTCCTTATATACGATATGACCGGTTCCGAATTCCACCTCTACGCCGAACCGTTCCCTGATCAGACTCTTCAGAACCTCGATCTGGACCTGCCCCATGACCTGCGCCTGGATCTCTCCCGGAGATTCCTTCCAGGCAATATGCAGCATGGGTTCCTCCTCTTCCAGCTGGCGAAGCCTGATCAGCATGGCGTGAACGTCGCTGCCGGGCGGCAGAAGAACCTGATAGGTCAGCACCGGTTCCAGAGCCGGATTCTCCTGTCCGTTGGCCCTTTCCGCGCCCAGTGCCTGTCCGGCATAGGTGGATACAGGCCCCGTTACCGCACATACAACGCCAGGCCCCGCCTCGCTTGCCAGTTCATATTTTGAGCCGGAATAGATCCGGATCTGATTGATCTTCTCCTCCTCCGCAGCCGCGGGACCGGCCGGTCCGTCCGAAGAATCGATGCGCGCAAGCGCGTCCTTCACCTTCAGCACGCCGCCCGTTACCTTCAGATGCGTCAGGCGGCTGCCCTGCTCGTCGCGGGATATCTTAAAAACCCGCGCTCCAAACGCTCCGTCCGCAGCTGCCGTATCCCCCCATGCGGCCGTCTCCCCGAACCGTTCGAGCCCGTCAAGCAGCTCCTCCACGCCCCACAGCTTCAGCGCCGAACCGAAATAGCACGGAAATACGCTCCGGGCGGATATCATCCGCAGAATATCGCCGTCGCTCACCTTCCCGTCCTCGAGGAATCGCTCTAAAACGCTCTCCTCGCACATGGCCAGCTCCTCCATCGCCTCTCCCGCCCGGGAAGCGATACCGGCAAGCACGGGATTCTGCCCGGGCTTCGCCGGATCCGGCGCCGGGAACAGTCCGTTGAACGGCACGCAGCTGCCGTCGAGGCGTTTTTGCAGATCGGCCAGAACCGCCTGCCAGTCGGTTCCCGGCTGATCCATCTTATTGACAAAGAGGAACGTAGGAATCCGGTGCCGCTTTAAGAGGCGCCAGAGGGTTTCCGTATGCCCCTGGACGCCGTCGGCGCCGCTGACGACCAGAATGGCGCAGTCCAGAACCTGGAGCGTGCGTTCCATCTCCGGCGAGAAGTCCACATGGCCGGGAGTATCAAGGAGCGTGACGCGGATCCCTCCCAGATCAAAGACCGCCTGCTTGGAGAAGATCGTGATCCCGCGGGAACGCTCCAGCGCATAGGTATCCAGAAACGCGTCGCGGGTATCGACGCGCCCCAGACGGCGAATCGTGCCGGTATGGTAAAGAATCGCCTCAGAGAGCGTCGTTTTGCCGGCATCTACATGCGCGAGGATACCGACGGACAAATATTTCATTTTCTTCTTATTCAGTGGAGCATCCATGGAAGATACCTCTTCACGATATTCTTCAATCCTTATATTTAAATACGGACATACCCGGTAGACGGTCCGGCGCCGACTTTGGCAATATAACCGCTTTTTACTAAAGCTGTTAAAGTGCGTTCTACTGTGACCTTGCTTATGTCCGGGCATAGTTCCATGATTTCTTTTTTTGTGATCCTGCCAATTTTCTGTTCAAAGACTGCCTGAATCCGTTCCGGCTTGGAAAGGCGGTATTTCAGGTGCTCTACCCGGTTTTCAAACTCGTTGTACGCTTTGAGCATAATACCCAGATAGTACTTCACAAACGGCGCGTAGTTGTTTACGCCGTCATGCCAGCCGTCAGAGCTCTCCTGCAATGCCTCATAATAGGTCTCCTTTGTCTTTTCAATCAGCATTTCCATACTGATATATTTTCCTACGATATAACCTGCTTTATAAAACAGAAGCAGCGTGAGCAGCCGGCTCATGCGTCCGTTCCCGTCGTTAAACGGATGAATACACAAAAAATCGAGGATGAACATGGGAATAAGAATGAGTTTATCAATCTTTTCAGCGTTCCATGCATCCATGAATTTTGCACACAGTTCTTCCATCGTTTCGGAGGTCCGGAACGCAGGAACAGGGGTGAACCTTGCTTTTTGATTTCCCTCCGCATCCGTTTCTGCTATGATATTGTCAGAATTTTTATAGCTCCCTCCAACCGAACTTTGTGAGTAGGAATATAAATCCCTGTGAAGCTGCAAAATTACATTAGGGCGCACCGCAATATATTCGTAGCTTTCGTGGATTGTCGCAAGTACCTCCCGGTAACCGGCGATTTCCTGCTCGGAACGGTTGCGCGGCTCCGCTTTTTGACGGACCAGATCCTCCAGCCGTTTATCACTGGTGAAAATCCCCTCTATCCGATTAGAAGCGCCGGTGCTTTGGATCAGCGCAACTTCAAGCAGGGTTTTTAATTCATCTGCATTTGCTTCCAGAAACAATTCCTGCCTGCCTTTATGCTCATGGATGCTTCCTGTCATTTGAACGATTTCCGGTGTCAAAAGGCGTTCCGGCGCCTTTACATAGTCAAACACTCTCATGAGTATCTCCTTCATTCAGGATTTATCTCCTTAATTCTAGCATCAAATGATGGAGATTTCAACCGGTAAAACAGAGACTGCGGCTTCGCATACGCGAGAATCTCCGAGATAAGCCGCTCCTATGACCCGCCGGAGGATTTGTACCACTGGCGTCCGGGCATCTTGCATCTTGAAGAAGAGCTTGTTTTGGGGAACTTTTGAAAGCAATTTATCGAAATTTGTTCCCTACATCAAAAGGTTTTGATACACTTGCTCCTCATGAAATCCATGATCTCGCCCTCGTCCTTGTTCTCGTAATAGGATACCAGCAGCTTTTTGAACGCGGACACTTCTTTTTCCGGGATAATAAGCATCCCCGCACCGCGGGATATCATATAATGGTTCGCGAAAATCACAGAAGCCCTTTTGTTACCATCATTAAATATCTGCGTTTTCATGCAAAAGAGGCAGAGAGCAATCGATTTTTCCTCTGTCGGAAGAGTATCTGTCAGAATAGCCTTCAAATTTTCTATGACAACGCTCTCTATGGGCAGCGGGGGAATGTAACTTGTGCCGCCTATAGTGACCGGAACACCACGAACACGGCCTCCGTCATAATAGAAGCCTTCGTTGACCAACTTTGCGATGTGACAAAGGATAGAGAAATCCGTAGGATAGCTGATCACGTCCTTATCAAGCACAAACTCCCATGCGTGCTTCAAATTCAATATTTTTTGTACATCCGATGCCGACATTCCGCTGACCTTCCCGTTTTCGATGATATCCTCTGTTTGCGGGAAGGTCGTGGCGACTCCTTCCAGGACGGCTTGATCGTAAATATTGGATTTCATGTTGGCTCTGGCAAAATCCAGATTCATCAGCACCCGTGTCGGCAATTCAGAATCCGAATGTCCAAGCTGCGCCAGCTCTTTATCCAACCTGCGGATACTCTTTTTCAGTTCTCTGCCTTCACGTGCATTCCGCAAAAGCAGTTGGTACAACTCATCAGAATACTCGCCCACGTAGGTTGAAGTCAGCCGGCTTGCCACACGCTTGCGAATATAAAGATATTTTTTCCCATCCCGGTCTTTGATCTCAGGATTGCCATCGTAGGGAAGGAGATTCAGCCTGGCTTGAAAATCTGCTCTTTGATGAAGCAGTTCCTGTATTTGAGTGTAATCGTTATTCATAGTGCCCTCCTTTGGGGAACTTATTATAATCGAATTATATTATAATGTTCCCCAATTTTCAAGACCTATGATTATTTCGCGCCGGGGAGGTTTATTTCATCTAAAAGATGTTCATTGTTTTCTGAAAAAATAAGTGGAATTGTATATTCATATGATATACCATTTTCATAGTCCGATAATAGTACTTTTATAGTATCATACCTCTCATCTTTAGGCGATTTATATATAAACGAATTTTTATTTATTTCAGATATTTTCCCTTTTTCAGAAGAAACAGTATAACTCCAATCTGTTAAATTTGTCTTTATTATAACTCGCGTTTCTTTTTCCTTTCTGATCTGCAATGCTGTTTTATCGATTTGGATATCAAAAGGAATCGAATCCAACAAATCACTGTTTATATTTACAAATCCTTCTTCATTTGCTTGAGGAATATTAGATTCGTCTTCATAATTTTGTTGAGACTCTTCTTTGGGTGTTTCCCTATTACATCCTGATAAAAAGCATAAAATAATTAGTGCCAGTATAGGAAGTTGTCTTTTTGCATTTATTTCTCCTTTCATAAGTCTCTCCCCTTTCATAAAAATAAATAACTCTTTATTATATTGTTATTTTAACATAACTATTAATAAAATGCAATAATTAATTTGATATTTACGAGAAGTTTTTTGTGCATATTGTCACATTTGGGTATAATAAAGGCGGCTACCTAAATCTTTTGATTACTTTATCGTATATGAGCATTACGCCGCGGATGGATGAATCAACTGAAAGCAGTTGGCACCTAAAACGCTCCTCATTTCTCCCCGTCCCCGCCGCTCTGCAGCTTGGAGGCTGCGCGGTACTCCCTGGGCGTCATACGGTACCTGGCCTTGAACTGCCTGTTGAAATTGGACAGGTTGTTAAAACCCACGCTTTGGGCGATGGAGAGGATCTTGCCGTCCGACTCGCACAGCGCCTCCGCCGCGAAGGTCAGGCGGCGGCCGATCAGGTAGGCGACGAAGCTTGAACCTGTCATCTGCTTGAACCAGCGCATGAAATGGCTGCAGCTATAACCGCAGTCCTGCGCCACTGAGGCCACTGTCAGCGGCTCGGCGTATCTCTCCTCGATGAGGGCGACCACCTTTTTCAAACGCTCCGTGTCCGGCGTCTCCACCTCCGGCGGCTGGGGGTAATGGAGCATAAGAAGGTACAAAAGCCTCATCATCGCCGCCTTCACCCCCAGCTCGTACCCGCGGCGGCGGAAATTGCACAGCGCCTCCGCGTCCTGAAGGCAGGCGCATATGTCCGCGTACGCCTCGTCCTCCGCCGTCAGGTAGACCGGGCCCAGAAGCCGCCCCGCTATCAGCGGGACAAGGTACTCCTGATCGCACACGTCCGTTGGCCCGCCGCCCAGAAAGTCGATGTCAAAGATGATGTTCTCGTATTCCATACTGGAGCCCGGGATCTCAAAGAACGCGTGAAGAGTTCCCGGCGGCACGATGAGGACATCCCCTGCGGCGGCCGCGCGGCTTTCGAGCCCGTACTGCACCGTGCCCAGACCCTTTTTTATATAAACGACCTCCATACTCTTATGCCAGTGGAGCGGGACGGTGGGAAAATCTCTGGGGATGGTGCATGGATAAATGTTGAAATGAAACAGCGGGGTGCCGTGCTGTTTTATCTCCTCGATACCCCCCGGTATGGGGATACACCGCTCCTTCGCCATGAATGTTCCCTCCAATGCCTCGTGATGATAGCATAATATCATAATCTGGCGTAATTATGCAAGATATAATGCCAAAAAAGGTAGTAATATATGCGTATGTAAAGCGTATTAGACGTTTACGACTCAAAAAAACTATCTGGAGGGACACCCATGAACACACCAGTAGAAGCCCGTTTGACCCAGCTTTGCGGCAAGTCTCTGCGTGAAGCCTCAAACGAAGAATTGTACCAGGCACTTTTAAAGCTTACTCAGGAATGCAGCGAAAAAAAGGCCATCCCGGTGAAGGGCAGGAAGCTCTATTACATCTCCGCCGAGTTTCTGATCGGCAAGCTGCTCTCCAACAACCTTATCAACCTTGGCCTCTATAACGAGGTCCGCGGCGCGCTCAGCACGGCGGGCAAGGATCTTGCCGAGCTTGAGGAGCTGGAAAACGAGCCCAGCCTCGGCAATGGCGGCCTCGGACGTCTCGCCGCCTGCTTTTTGGACAGTCTGGCGACGCTCAACCTGCCCGGCGACGGCATCGGCCTTCGCTACCACTGCGGCCTGTTCCGTCAGGATCTGAGGGACGGCTTCCAGAAGGAGCATCCGGACATGTGGCTCACCGACACCGGCTGGGCTCAGCGCACCGACACCGTCTATCCGGTGGTGCTGGCGGGCAAAACCTGCAGCGCGCGGCTTTACAGGCTCGCGGTGACCGGCTACAACGGCCGCACCGACACTCTGAACCTCTTCGACCTTGACACCATCGACGAGAGTATCATCGGCCAGGGCATCAGCTTCGACAAGACCAACATTGAGAAGAACCTGACCCTGTTCCTCTACCCCGACGATTCCGACCACGCCGGAAAGCTCCTCCGCGTCTACCAACAGTATCTGATGGTTTCCGCCGGGGCGCAGCTCATACTGGCTGAGTGCGTGGCGCGGGGCTGCAAATACGATGATCTTGCCAAATATGCGGCTATTCAGATCAACGACACCCACCCCAGCATGGTCATCCCCGAGCTGATCCGCCTGCTCGGCGAGCACGGCGTGGACTTTGACAAAGCCGTGGAGATCGTCACCAGGACATGCGCTTACACCAACCACACCATTCTCGCCGAGGCGCTGGAAAAATGGTCGCGGGGCGACCTTGAGCTCATCGTTCCCCAGCTCATGCCCATCATTGAAAAGCTGGACCGGCTGGCCCGTACACGCACTCAGGACAGCTCCACTTACATCATCGACAACGCGGGCCTTGTCCACATGGCCAATATGGACATCCACTTCACCCACTCCACCAACGGCGTCGCCGCGCTCCACACCCAGATCCTCAAGGACAGCGAGCTTTCCAACTTCTACCGTCTCTA
>CANQME010000002.1 GCA_947624815.1 uncultured Lachnospiraceae bacterium
CTGCTGCCTGCTGAAGTTTGTGCCGAATTACTCATTTTGCAGTCCTCCATTTTAAAATATTTAGTAGATGGACGCACCATAGGAACATCCATCCAGTGAATCCAATCTCTGCCGATTATAATTGTATCTCAGCGGCCGAAGGATTTCAAGCAGAATTTAAGCAGTTGCGGAAAAAATATCATGCGGCGCCGCGCCCGGACGCTGCCGCGCCGGCGAAACGCCACTCTCCCGTCCGAAAGCGCAGGAAAACAGGCTTTACATCTTCCTTTCCTCGTGATAGAATATCCATGATTTCCCGATTTTATGGGGGACTTACCTGAGAAAGGAGTACAGACATGGCAGCGACCGTCAATGTAAACGATATGCCCGGAATTCAGTGGCAGGACCGCAAGCATCATCTCTGGTTTCCGCTGAGCTTCACCAAGTATTATATTGAAGACGAGCGTCTGATGGTAAAGACCGGATTTTTGAATACGACGCTGGAAGAGGTTCTACTCTACCGCATCGTGGATATTTCCTCCAGACAGAGTCTGGGAGGCAAGATCTTCGGCACCGGCAACGTCATTATCAAGACCCGCGTGGACGCCACCCCGGAGATCGTTCTTCAGAATATCAGCCACCCTCTGGAGGTCAGGCGCATGCTCTCCAAAGCCGTCGAGGATGCCCGCCGGAACCAGAATGTGGTCGGCAAGGAATTCTACGGCGGACCGGGCGGACCGCCTCCCATGATGGATCTGGACGGAGACGGTATCCCCGATTTCGAGGAGCATAACTTCTGATTTATGTAGGAGAACGATTGCAATGGGACTTGAATTTATCAACAAGCTGCCGACTCCCGCCGAGATCCGGGAGCAGTTTCCGCTGCCCCACGGTCTGGCTGAGGTCAAGGCGCGGCGCGACGAGGAGATCCGAAAGGTACTGACCGGCGAGGATGACCGTTTTCTGGTGATCATCGGCCCCTGTTCCGCCGACAACGAAGACTCGGTTCTGGAATATGTGAGCCGGCTGGTTCCGGTCCAGGAGAAGGTGAAGGACCGGCTGATCCTTATTCCCCGCGTCTACACGAATAAGCCACGCACCACCGGCGAAGGCTACAAGGGGCTTTTGCACCAGCCGGATCCGGAGAAGAAGCCCAATATGTACGAGGGCATCATCGCCATCCGCCGGATGCATATGCGGGTGGTCCAGGAGACCGGACTGACCACGGCCGACGAGATGCTCTACCCGGAAAACCTGCGCTATCTTTCGGATCTGATGTCCTACATCGCCGTGGGCGCCCGCTCCGTGGAGAACCAACAGCACCGTCTGGTCGCCAGCGGCTGCGACGTCCCCGTGGGCATGAAGAACCCCACCAGCGGCGACCTGACCGTCATGCTGAATTCCGTGGTGGCCGCCCAGGGCGCTCACGAATTCATTTTCCGCGGGTATGAGGTACATACGCCGGGGAATCCGCTGACCCACACGATCCTGCGCGGCGCGGTCAACAAGCACGGCCAGTACCTGCCCAACTACCACTACGAGGACCTGATCCTGCTGCACCGGCTCTATGAGGAGCGCGACGTGCAGAACAAAGCCTGCATCGTAGACGCCAACCACTCCAATTCCGGCAAGCAGTACAAGGAGCAGATCCGCATCGTGAAGGAAGTGCTCCACAGCCGCCGCCATTCCTCCGAGATCCGGGAAATGGTGAAGGGCGTCATGGTGGAAAGCTACCTGGTGGAAGGCAGCCAGAAGATCGGCGAACACTGCTACGGCAAATCCATCACCGACCCGTGCCTCGGGTGGGAGGATTCGGAGCGGCTGATCTATGACATCGCCGAAGGGCTTTAGATGAATTTCGAAAGGCGGAAGCAGACCTCTCTGCTCCCGCCTTTCACATTATTCTGGACAATTCTGAATTACGTCAGGTTTTCTCTTACTGCACCCACACACCGTTTGCATCTACGGTATATCCATCCGGCGTAACCTCATTCGCATACATGGATCCGTAAGGTCTTGCCTTGGTATTGGTGTATACCCACTTCTGCGCCGCTGCATCGTATGTATAGGTCGGAGCTGCCGACTCTGGCGACAAATAATAATACTTTTCTTTAATCAGCTTCCAGCCTGTCTGCATCACGCCACTGGAATTAAAGTAATACCACTTTCCATCTGCAGCATCCAGATACCAGCCGGTGGTTCTGTCTCCGTTCACTTCGTCCAGATGATACCATGAGTTGCCGATCAGCTGCCAGCCAGTCGCCATGTATCCGTCCGCATTGAAATAGTACCATTTATTCTTAATCATTTCCCACTTACTGGCCGGATAGCCTCCGCTTGTATACTTGAACCACCAGCCCTTATCATCGTGCACCCAGGTTCCAGAGGCATTAAGATCCGTCTTTGTACTCTTGCGGTGTCCTCCGGTCAATCCCGTCACCGTTCCGCTGCTTCCGGTAGTCTCTTTCGTCTTTTCCCGAATGATGAAATGACCCAGCACGCTGGTCGTAAACTTAATCGTGTTGGTTGTTTCGTCATATTCTGCAGGAATCTCTTTTCCGCCAATAACCACAACATATTGCTTCCCTGCATTCGCCATGGAAGCGACCATGTCGGCCGGAAGTTCAATGGTAACTTCTACCGGAACACTAAGGGTTCCTGAATGTGTCTCGCCATTAATTTTAACCTCAACGGTAAACTCGCCCACTCTGCTGGCGTTGCTGGATGTTGCGACATTCGTTACCACCAGTTCTACCGTCTTATCCTTATCTTTCGACGACGTAAGACCAAGCGCCACAAAGATGCTGTCATCAGCAGTCACATCTCCAGGTGCAAGTTTAAGATTCAGCACATCCTTAAGCTTTGTGCCAAGTGCATTCGCGATCGCCATCTGAGCCTTTTCATCTTTCAGCTTTTTCATACCGTCGACGATCTCAGCAACACCGGCATCAAATGTCTTGGCGTCTGCTGACGTATCAGTCGTGGTGGGAAGTTCTTCAATCGCATCCTCCAGTTCTTCCACAGTATCAAGAGTCGTATCTGCAGTCCCAAGTCTGGAAATCAGTACCGGTTTATACTCTTTTCCATTCTTTTCAAACAATGCACATATTTCTACACCTGAATTTCCCTTCCCGACGATATCCTGAATCGTAGATTTCACATCAATCGGTTTAAAGGAACCTGTTTCATAATCAAATAGCGCATACCGAGCCAAATCATATCCATACAATCCCCAGGCATTTTCAGATTCAGATGAACCTGTCACTTGTTTTATAAAATCAGATACAACTAAAGTTCCCTCACAAAAACCAGTATCTCCGATTCCATGCCTAGTTCCAATTACATTATAATAGCTACCATACTCACCATTTTGTTCACACCATATTGCAACTGGAACAGCAAGGTCAATACTATATCCTACTTGAATATAACAATGAATCTGATAGGTATCGCCTTGATAGTTCACTGTAAGAATGCAGTTATACTCTCCTAAGCTCAAAGGCCCATTCCAGATTATTTTCCCCTCTTCATACTCAAAGTAGTCAGTCACATCGTTTCCACGGTTGCGCACTCTTTGTAATCTAACATTTACATCTTTCCAAGATATCGGAATACGGGTCCAACGATCATATTCTTTCGAATAGGTATAAAAATACAAATTCCCCATATCCATACTTCCAACTGAAGTTTCTTTAATAGTAGGAATAGTTTTAAACGAGTTTTCAACACTCATACTAGCTTCACGATCTTCTGCTGAAGAGCCTCCACCCTCAGATTTTTCCTTAAAGGCCCCTGTCACTATAGTTGTTACTCCAGCCTCCACTTCGAAGCTGCAAAATGCATCATACATATCCTCATCATCTTCACTCTTCCATAACGCCACTTTACTGCCATTTGCAGCAGTCGCAACATTAATCTCATCGCAAAGGGAAATAATCGTTCCCTCCCCATTATAATAATAATGAGGAGATGCATTCAATGTTACGGTCGTTCCAACGGGCAATTCTACCGTTTCACCAATCGGCAAATCCTTACCAAAATTTTTTCCATCTCCATCCCAGTTATATGCAAATGCCTCTACTACTCCACCCGGAACATTCTCAATCAGAACCTTCCCGGTTTCTGCTTTTTCTCCGTCAGTTACTGCCATCGCAGGTACAGCCAACGACAACGCCATCGCAACAGACAGTACGACAGACATTATCCTACGTTTCATCACTTCATCCCTCCTGGATTTCATTGATTTTGACACATCAAAGCGTCATACTGCTATGATACCCCCCCCACGAGCCTCTTCGTCAATGTTTAGCGCTTATGTACTTAAAAAAGTACAATCTTAAGAAAAGATTAAGAGTTTTGTTACATTTGAAGCACGTCTGACGTACTATATGAAAGGCGGAAGCAGACATCTCTGCTCCCGCCGTCTTCTTTTGATTCTTGAATGCGTCTGTTTTCCATTTCTTCCGGGAAGGTTTCCTTATAACAGTTCATCAATACATACCGCTCCATACGGCCGTATGCTCATCCGGTATGCGCTGCCCTGTCCCAGCGCCCTGTCCATCATCTCCACGTACTCGTCCACGATATCGTTGGGCAGCATGGCCATGATAACGCCTGCGAAGCCGCCGCCGTGGACGCGGCAGGCGCCCTTCTGCTTTTCGGCGATGAACAGCTCCGTCAGCGCCAGCGCCACGGTGATCCCCTGCTCCTGCACGTTGGAATCCGTGTAGCAGTTCTGCAGCCATTTCCAGGAAGAATTGCCGGAGGCGGTGATGTTCGCCAGGAAGTCCCCGAAGCGGCCCTCCTTAAGAGCGGCCACCTCCGCGTCGACCCTCTTATTCTCCTCGAAGAAATGAAGCGCCCGGAGGACGGAACGGTCGCCGGCATAGGCGCGTACCTCCGCAAGCCGCGCCAGCACATCCTCCTCCGCGATCTCCGCGCAGACCTCTTTGCCGAAGAATTCCGCCACCTTCTTCATCTCGGACGGAACCGACGAATAATCCGCGCTCAGATCCGCATGGCCCCGTCCCGTGTTCACGATGATCAGACTGTGGTTCTGCGACGCAAAATCAAACTCGATCTTCTCCACCTTCGGCGCCTGAGGCTCATAGAAATCGATAGTGATCAGTCCGCCTACCGCGCACGCCATCTGATCCAGAAGCCCCGACGCCTTGTTCCAGTAATTGTTCTCCGAATACTTGCCGATATGGGCGTAAGCCACCGTACTCATGCGTCCTTCATTGAAAAATGTATTCAGCATGGAGCACAGAAGCATTTCAAACGCCGCAGAGGAGCTGACACCGGCAGAGCTGATCACATTGCTGGTGATCACCGCGTCAAAGCCGCCAACCTCATAACCGGATTCCTGGAAGCCCTTCAGAAGCCCCTTCACCAGATCCTCCGTCCCCGCCATCGCCGGACTGGGCGCAAGATCGTTTAAGTCGATCGTAAATTCCTGGTCAAAGGTCTGGCTGACGATGCGAACCTTGTCCGTATGATTAACGGCCGCCGCGCCGACGCAGTCCAGATTAATGCTTCCGGCCAGTACCTTACCGTGGTTGTGATCCGTATGATTGCCGCTGATCTCCGTACGTCCGGGAGAGCTGAACAGCCGCACATCCTCCCCGCCGAACTGACCTGCGAAATCCCGGACCAGCTTCTGATAGCGGACCACGTTCTCCTCCGCCGCGTCCCCATACAGCTTCCCGAACAGTTCCTTCACCTGTCCCGATTCCAATAACGTCAATGCTTCGTCAATCTTCATACGTTCTCCTTTCCCGGGCCGTTCCACGGCCCCTGCCAGTATTTGAACTCCTTCATTCCCTGTCGTTCCGGCAAAACTGCCCTGTCGTTTTCTCTATCATAACTCCCTGCGGCGGATTTAGCAAATAATTTCTCACGATAATTGCTCTCGGTTCTCTTAACATCCGCTCCGTCGTGACCGGAATAGATGAAAGAGCAGCATAAGACGAGACCCGCAAAGAACAGCACACCGGCAAATAAAGATCACCGGCAAAAAGGTTCACTGGCAAAAGAAGGTTCTCCAGCCAAAAAAGCTTTCCGGCCAAAGGGCTCACCAGGCAAAGGGCTCACAGCCAAAAGAAGGCTCACCGAAAAGACGCCTTCCGGCGGAAATCCGCCGGAAAGCGTCCCCATACTCCAGTCAATCTATATGGCCAGGATGATTCCTCCGTCGCTTGCATAGACCGTGGCCACACCAGCCGTCTCCGTGATCAGGACATCCTTAAAATCAACCAGCTTCAGAAGCTCCTTCTTCACGAACTCCGCCCGCTCCCTGTTATTGCAGTGGGCGATCACCGGGATCCGTTCCTCCGGCTTCTCCGCGCGGCTGACCGCAGCGGCGCACATCTTCATCAGTGCCCGGTTGATGCCGCGGGCCTGATCCAGCTTAATGATTACGCCCTTCTCTGCGCTCATGACCGGCTTGATGTTCAGGGCCGTCGCGAAAACCGCCGCAAGCCCTGTCAGTCTCCCGTTTTTCTTCAGTGCGTCAAGACTCTCCAGCACGAAATAGGTCCGCATCTTATCCGCCTTAAACGCCTCGATCTTCTCCACGATCTCCTCAAAAGCCATGCCCGCTTCGCTGTACTCCTGAATCATCATGGCCAGCCGCATCTCCCCCGGAGACGCCGACCAGGAATCGATGACCGCGATGTTCTTCGGTCCGAACTCCTCCTCGTACATCCGCTTGCCCACCACGGCGCTGTTATAGCTGCCGCTCAGAGGGCTGGACAGCGTGATCACATACACGTTCTCCTCCGGACACATATACGCCTGCTTGAAGGTCTCCGGCGACGGGCACGCCGTCTTCGGACAGTTGGGACTTTCCCGCACCAGCTTCAGAAACGCCTGCTGATCGAACGTCTCATCGTCCACCACGGAAACGTCGTCCACCTGAAGCGTCAGAGGAATGATCTGAAAATGCGGATCCTTCCTCATCTCCGCCGTAATATCCATACAGCTGTCGCCGATAATCTTATACCCCATATCCCCCTCCGTGTTCAATCCAGTCAAATGTAGTATTCGTTACTACATCCAATTATAATGATTACCACGGAAAATGTCAATGGTTTCCATGTCCGTATTCGCAGAAACCAACATGGACAGTTTTTCTGGGGAATTATGGCGGCCTCCGCGCGTGGCCTTCGTAAGCCGGTACATATGCCCGGCTTACGGAAGGAAACTCGTTCGTGCTGTTTCCGGAAGGGCGCTCTTATGCTCGCCTTACTGAACTCTTGCGCCGTCGCTGCCTACGTAATAGTCGCCAATAGTCTTATTGGTCGCCATGGCACCGCGGGTTCCGTCGGACTGTTCGTTAAAGTAGTACCAGCGGCCGTCGATCTGCTGCCATCCGGTCATCATCCTGCCCATGAATCCATTCGATACCGGGTTCAGATAATACCTCTGGCCGCCGACGTCAACCCATCCGGTCGCCATAGCCTGACGGCTGTTGATATAATACCAGGCCGAAATGCCGTTATAGTCCAGATAATACCATCCACTGGGCGCCAGAGAACCTTCCACGCCTTCGGAAGCCTTCAGGAAATAGTACCACTCGCCGTTGATCTGCTTCCAGCCGACGGCCATTGCACCCGAAGTGCCTTCTCCCGGCTGATTCAGATAGTATGTCCGTCCGTCCGTATCAATAAACCAGCCGGTCACCATATAACCGTCTGCGCCGAAACGGTACCATTCCGTCACGCCGTGATAGGTCAGCTTCTGCCAGGAGTTGGTCGCGAAGGAACCGTCCGGCAGCGGATGACGCCAGCCGTTCGCATCCTGAGTCCAGCTGTCGTCCGGCGGAACCGTGGGCTGCTGGATCTGCTGCTCCTGTACGTTATCGTTCTTCTGGGTGTTCGTGCTTTCCGGCTTCTTATCGCTGTCGGTACTGCCGGTACTGCCTTCAGGCTGACTGCCCTTCATCCGGAAGTTCTGAGCCGTTCTCTTCAAGTCATTGACCCTGTCCGTACCGCTTCCCTGATTCTGGCTGCCATTACTGACGGACGTCTTGGTACGGAACTCGGCCGCGATCGTGTTGATCGTATCTGTCTTCGCACGCGTCCGGAAGGTCTGGCTCTTCACCGTGATTCTCGTGCTGCCGCTCTCCTTCGTATAATCTGTGCCGTCGATCAGCCGTTCACCGTTCAGCCAGACGTCTACGAATTCCTCGATCACACCGGAGGATACGAAGGTCTGGTCGATGTAATCGGACAGAAGGAAATCATAATTGCCCAGATCGGTACCGATGTGCTCCTCCAGTATATATCCTTCATCCGAAGATGTATATACGTTTGCATTGGTATTGCTCTTCACGGTCAGAACCAGATCCTTCCTCGCGGGAGCGAACTTCGCTACGCTGAATCCGTCGCCGGCAGGATTCGTCCGTTCGAAGTTGGCCACGATCGTCACCGGGAACGTTCCCTCTTCTCTGGGAACTCCGTAAATCTCGCCGGAATTTTCATACAACGTAACTCCCGCCGGAAGCCTGCCCTCCTCGAGCTCAAAGGTAACCTTATTCCAGTCGTACATATTATCGGTCGCGATAATATATGAATACGGAACATATTTAACTGCGTCGACCAGCTGATCTGTCACGATAACCGGGTTACCCGCATATCCGGTCAGCTTGATCACCACCTCTTTGTTAGCGTTAGCACTAGATATCGTCAGTGTACCTGAGATTTCTCCTCCCTTGCTGTTCGGGTCCGGAAGGAGACGGATCTTCGCCAGGTTAAAGTTGTCTCCTGTCGAATTCATATAACTAGAAGCTCTCAACGTATTCGCCGTCTCGTTGATTGTCCAGTAATCATCTAGGACAACATTCTGAGCATCCTCACTCAGTTCAACCTTCAGGTCTGTAATATCTTCATCACCAATATTGGCGATCAGGATGTCGTGACGATTTTCGAAGTATTCCGTAAGGAACAACTCCCTTACAGGCTCTTCGCCATTGTCAGGGTGCTGATCCGGATAATTAACGAACAGTTCCGGTCCATTTGTCGATTGTTCTTTTACTGTCACATAATAACTCTTCCTGTTACCATCATCAGGGAAAAACGCTGTTATCAGTACCGGGCCGTTTGAAAAATCCAGCTCGGTCTCTCTCGATATCAGTTCTTTATCGCCTATCTGTATCTTTACATTGTCGGCTTTGCCAAATATCAGCTTTACCTTTTTAAGATCAAACTCATCCTGACCATAGCTGGAACTGCTTTTCTGCACGATTACTGTCTGATAGCCGTAGCCGTACAACGTATCAATGGTTTGATCCGGATCATTCTCCACATGATAAGATGAACGTCCTACCACTCCGTCGACATGAAACCATGGATCCTGTCGGTTCATAACCGGGTCACTGCTGTACGGCACATTCGATCCACTAGAACTGGTATCAGGATAAACATATAAATAATAATATTTTATGGACCCATCTTTATATACAACCGTGAATCGCTTACTTCTTTCATCACTTAAATCTATTTTATAACCATATGGAACCTTGCTTCTGTCAGAAGGCAACACAAGTGCAGTGATATCTGTCGCTTTTTCAACCTGTTCAAGAGTTCTAAAAGAGCCTTCCACGACTTTACTGATATTGGCCGCCTCAGATTCATCCATCACATAATAATATTCTGCACTCGAATAGCCGGATTTCAAGTAATAATACGCATGAAATGGAACGGTAGAATCTCTATAATCAATCTCCATACCGTTCGGCTTCTTCGTAAGGTCAAGGCTACGCCCAGTATTACTATTTCCTCCGGACGCATCTGCTCTTCTCACAATATCTACCATGCTACCGTCTTCCAAATTATAAACAGACCCCTTCGGAAGACTCGTCTCCCCGGAAAGAACAGTAAATATAATTCCTTCATATCCTATTACTGCATCAGAATTCATATCCCGGTAAACGATGCAGAAGAAGTTATTCGCCGCAAGCGCATCCTTCTCATCAACAGGCGCAAACTGATCAGTTAATCCTGCAGTACTACTACTGGAATAAGTACCGAGCATATCAATCTTTTTCGTAATGTCCAGTCCCTGCTGTGGATCATTCAGATAATCCACAAAATCAGACATGTGATAAGCTTCCGCGATGATTCGATTACTGGTAGACATATAATGTCTGACATACAGCCTGTACTGCTTTTCCACACTGTAATCGTCGCTGGAAATATAATAACTTACCTCTGTCACCGGCACGTTTGCTCCCACAGTGACCGTTGACGCCTTCTCTGTCACGCTAGTATAATCAATGCTCCTCCCATTCTCACCATACAGGTGATAATCTAGCGCCGCATAGAAATCATTGCCTAAGTATACGTCCACTGTATAACGAACCGCTTCATAATCAAGCTGTTCACCGGTACCAATCAAGATTTCAAGCGTATAATACGAATCTCGGTATGCAACAGACAGATCGATCGTATCGTCCAGACCGTATTCCACATAATCATCAGACAGATGATAATAGTAATCTCGATCTCCTTCCGGACTCGCGTTTGAATACATATTTATCAGGATCTTTTTTCCTGTCACATCAGGAGCCTCCATAGGCTTCCAGGTGGTATCATACAGATTCTCAAGAATCGTCCGTATCGGAACCTTCGTAAGCTCCTCATCCGTAAGATCCCTCAGCATCAAATACCCAGTGTAACTATGCTTCGGAGGCAACAGTGACATCGGCATCGGCTCGTCTTCATCCGCATTGGCATCAGAAGCCACAGGCACCTCGGATTTCTCCGTCGTTGCCCCCCCGTCCGGCTCGTCTTCGTCCGTTTCGTCCGTTTCCGTCTCTGCCTTATCCGTCTGACTCTCCGTCGGCACTTCGAGAATCTTCTCGCCGGCTGTTTCGGATACCTTCTCCGCTCTGGCCGTCATGCCCGGATTCATGCAGGAAACCAGCACCATCGCCATCACCAGCAGAAGTGACAGCCTTCTTCTTGCACTCCTCATCGTATTATCCTCCTTCATCGCTTAGGGCGATATCCCACCCGAACTTATTATATATCCAATCTTCCGATCAGGCAAGTACTATTTGGCAAGAGATTCCAACTGCGCTTCCGGCTGAGAAAAATCCCCGGTCATCCGGATCAGCTCCTCAATTCCGTAAATCTGCGTTTTCCGGATATTCCCCGTCGGATAGTCAAAGTAAAGCTCGTCTCCCACGATGTCGCACAGATACGGCAGATCGGCCAGGACTTCGCACTGTCCGTTCAGCAGCTGTCCGAAATAATAGCTGTCCGCCGTCGTATACTGGGCGACGATGTAGTCTCCCACCTGCGTCACATAGGTCAGATAAGCGTCCTCCTCCAGATCCCGGATCTTCCTGCCCGTTTTCGCGTCATACGCGGCGGGTGTGCCGTGCAGCGGCGATTCGATCCTCAGAGAATCCGTATAGAATTCCTCGTGCATTTGCGGATCGGGCGCGTCGCCGGTCCGTTCCTCCATAAGGGAACCGTCTGCGGCGCTGTAGGTCCGGACCGTTCCGTCGTTATAGATGACCTCCAGATAGGAGGAGCCGTCCTCATCCCGCCGGTACTGCTGGTCGTACACCTGCTCCATATCGGGAATATCCGTCTGCGCGATCAGCTCTCCGTCCATCCCATACAGACGGAACTGATCGAACGCGAACAGCATGACCGTGCTGAGGTCGGCGCTGAACCTGGCCTCATCGTGCATATAGGAGGAATCGTACGCGAATACCTGGGCTTCCGGATAGTCAATGTATTTCATCAGCCGCACGACCGGCGAGTCCATGCTTCCGACCATGGCCGTTCCTTCCGCGATCTGGACGAAGTCGCCGCCGTATTCCTTGTCATGGCTCGACATCAGGTTCGCGAAGCTGTCGTAGAACATGAACTTCTCCTCGGACGTGATCAGGGTATGCCCGCCGCTCCTGGCGAAGCGGAGGATATCTTCCGGCGTCGTTACAAGCGGCTCCTGCTCTCCGGTCACGGGATGGATCCGGACCAGGAGATTTTCCGTCTGGACGTAGATCCCGCTCTCATCCGTCTGAACACTGAACGGGTGGACCGAATCGAACCCGCCCGTCTGCTCCTTCCGGACCGTATCAATGACCGAGAAGACCGATTCGGAGGGATTGCTTGCCGAGAACGCCAGGTACTCCTGATAGAAGCCTCCCTCAAAATGGATGTAGCCGGAATCCTCCTCATACAGAATGATGTCCCCCTCCGGATCCTTCAGATCATAAATCTGCAGAGAACCGTCCGAGAAGCTGACGCACAGCATGGAGCCGTCGCCGTTCAGCGCGAA
Source organism: uncultured Lachnospiraceae bacterium (assembly GCA_947624815.1). Classification (GTDB taxonomy): domain Bacteria; phylum Bacillota; class Clostridia; order Lachnospirales; family Lachnospiraceae; genus UBA3402. The sequence goes on from CANQME010000002.1 coordinate 12,277, forward strand.
CAGGTTGTCATTCGGATTGGCGAACACATCATTGACCGTCACCTTCTGATGCCTTCCGCCGAAGTCAACCGTATGAAGGACGCTTCCGGTCTCCACATCATAGACCACCGCGGATTCCTCGTCCCGGTAAACCGCCGCCGCGCTTTTTCCGTCCTCCGACAGAGCGATCGCCGTGGCGGGACGCCCCGTCCACAGGATCCTGCCGGCACGGATATCATAGGCCGTGATCCCTTCCGCTCCCGCGAGCAGGAACCGGTCGTTGTCTATGTACTCCGCCTCCGCAAGCGCGGACTCCACGACCGGCAGCGTATCCATGATCCGGCCGGTATCGGTATCCACGACCGCCGCCTCATATGCGTAAATACACACCGCCGTCTTCCCGTCCGGAGCGATCGACAGATACAGGGGCGCCGACGGCAGATTCACGACTCCGTTCGTCTTATAACCGTCATAAAGGTCGTACACGCCCAGCGCATCCGCCAGAGCGCTCTGCGCCTGCGCGGTATACGGCGGCTGCAGAATGCTTCCGGTCCGTTCCGGCAGCGCCTGCAGCGCGTAATCGACGGCTGCGTCGGAATCACCCGCGGCCAGAGCGTTGCGGGAATACTCCGCCAGCTTAAGCCAGCTCTCCTCCGTCTGCATCCTCTTAAGCCCCACGAACGCCGAAGCCGCGCCGGCCGCGAACAGAACCGCAAATACCGATCCCGCGATCCGCTGGCCCAGCTTCATCCGCTTCACCCGCGGATCATTTTCCCTCAGATGGGTGAAATCAAACAGCATCTCCTCCGCCGTCTGATACCGCAGATCCGGGTTGGGATTCATGGCCTTCATAATGATCCCTACGACCTGCGGACTGAATTCCTTCGGCGAAAGCGGCACGACCTCCCGGGCGTCCCTGGCCGGACGGTGTCCGCTGAGAAGATGATAGAGCGTAGCGCCCAGACTGTAGATGTCCGACCTGACGTCCGGGACCACGATCCTCTTGCTGGGAACGGAAGAGGCGGTGCCAATCCCTGTAGGCCGGGTCCCCTGCGAATGGTACGCCTTCGCGGCCTCCGGTTCCAGGACGCGGGTCATCGTCTCCCCCCGCTCGTCCGCTTCCCGGTCCAGCGAAACCGTGACCGCGGTTCCGTCGTCAACCGGCAGAACCTCGGTTTTTCCGCCGTCCTCCGGCGCCGGTTCCGCCGGGGCCTTCCAGCCGGTCGTCACGGTCCGGTAGGTAAACGGCGTATCGATGTCCGTAGAGAAATCCAGACCATAATGCTCCGGCGACGCGTAGCCGGCGCTGCACCCGATGATATTCTCCTCCCCCAGCGCAAGCGCGATGTTAAAGTCGATCAGGCACACGCTGTTGTCCGGCTGCCGCATCATATTAGCCGGCTTGATATCGCTGTGTACAAAGCCTCTCGGCGGATCGCCGTGATTCGGGGTATGCAGATAGCGCAGCGCGTCCAGAAGCTGGACCGCCCACTGGATGACCTGCGCCTGGGAGAATTTTTCTCCGCGCTTCAGCGGTTTGTCCAGGCTCTCCCCCTCCACATAATCCATAACCGTATAAACGGTATCATTTTCCACAAAGAAATCATAGACCGCCGGTATATGCGGATGCTTCAGGTTCTTCAGAACGTCCACTTCCCGCCGAAGCAGCTCGATGCGGGTGGTGACCCTCCGTTTGTCCGCCTTCAGCACCACCTTCTTGTCCAGACGCATATGTCTGGCCAGATAGACGTTGCCGCCTCCGCCGGCGCCGATCTTCTCAATGATCTCATACGTTGACGCAATGATCTGCGACATGGTATTCCTCCCCCTGACTAATGCTTTTTCTTCCTGTCTTTCCGCTTCTTTTTCACTTCCGGACCGTATTCGGCATCCAAAGCGGCGTTCAGACGGGCTTTGGCGATCTGAGTAATGCAGAAATACAGAAATGCCAGAAGGGCGGAAACTCCGGCGACGATCATGCCGCCGTAAAACAGTATTTCATTCGTTATCATACTCTGCTGCCTCCTTATCGCAGATCTCTGACCGGATCCCTCCTGCTGCCCTGCCGGCCGCATTCCGCCGGGAGATCTTCATTTCTAAACTGTTTCATTATACACCCGGCTTTCATGTAAGACAAGAAACTCTTTACAAGTTCCCGTAAAAAAAGTATGATGAAAAAAGCATAACCAATCCAAGGAATGTCTGGATGGAATGAAAAGAACAGGAGGCTTATCATAATGAGCGAATATTATCCTGCCCCGATCGACACCAGCGGCGTAACCCTCTCGGAGGACCTTAAGGCCCTGACGGAACGGCTGGCGGAGAATGTCCACGAAAACTGGGCGCTGGGAAGATTAAACGACGGATGGACCTACGGAACGGTAAGAGACGACCTGCACAAGGAGACGCCCTGCCTGGTTCCCTACGACCAGCTTCCGGAAAGCGAAAGGGACTATGACAGGAACACGGCCATGGAGACGCTTAAGGCCATCATCCGGCTGGGCTACCGAATCGTACCGCAGAAGGAGGAATGCGCCGATGAAGCTTGAAGATCTGCTCCGATTCCGTGAGATCGTGATCCAGTGCCACGACAATCCCGACGCGGACGCCCTCGCCAGCGGCTACGGGCTCTTTACCTATTTCCGGCAGAACGGCAAGAACGTCCGGCTGGTCTACGGCGGCGCAAACGCCGTCAGCAAGCGTAACCTGAAGCTGATGACCGACCTCTGCCGGATCCCGGCCAGGCATGTGCAAAGGCTGAAGGCGCCTGAGCTTCTTCTGTATGTAGACTGCCAGCCCGGCGAAAGCAATGTGCAGGACTTTCCGGCCCGGACCACCGCGGTCATCGACCACCACCGGGTCGCTCCCAACAAGAAGCTGCCCGAGCTTCAGCGGATCCACAGCAATTACGGCTCCTGCTCCACCATCGTGTGGCAGATGCTGGAGGAAGCCGGATACCAGGTCAACGACAATCCGGACCTGGCCGCCGCCCTGTATTACGGCCTGTATACGGACACCGGACGGCTGCAGGAGATCTCCCACCCCATGGATAAGGATATGCGGGACTATCTGAACGTCTCGCCCAGCGTGATCACGCTGTTCCAGAATTCCAACCTGTCCCTCAGAGAGCTGGAGATCGCCAGTCAGGCGCTGGCCGGTTATCATTTCGATTCGAGATATCATTTTGCTCTGATCGACGCCGAAGCCTGCGATCCCAATATTCTGGGCGTGATCAGCGACATGATGCTGGAGGTGGACGTGGTCCGTACCTGCGTGGCGTACTGCATCCTGAACGGCGGCGTCAAGTTCTCCGTCCGCAGCTGCGTGAAAGAGACGCGCGCCAACGAGCTGGCCGAATTTCTGGCCGACGGCATCGGCAACGGAGGCGGCCACGCCAGAAAGGCCGGCGGCTTCCTAAACGGCGCATCTCTCTTCCCGAAGCGCGGCAACGCAGACCGGATCCACTCGGACGTGTTCCATCTCTTAAACCGGAAGATGAAAGAATATTTCCGCGCGGAGAAAGTGGTCCATGCAGGAGCCGGCCATTACGACTGGACGCAGGCCCCCATCTACCGCAAGAAGAGAGTTTCCGTCGGGTATGTGCCTTCGGCAGAGATGTTCCCGCCTGAAACCCCGGTCATGGTCCGTATGCTGGAGGGAGATTTCGAATTTAACAGAAAAGAAGACTATTTCCTGATGATCGGCACGAGCCACGAGGTCTACACCTGCTCGAAGGAAGTCTTCGCCAAGAACTACGAGGCGACGCAGGAGCCCTACGTCATGGAACAGAACTACCGTTCCTTCGTGAAGAATCTGCAGACCGGCGAGAAGATCGATCTGGCTTCCCACGCAAAGGCGTGTATCCCGAAGGAAACCTCTCTCGTATACGCCTCCAGGCTGGAGGAAACGATCAAGCTCTTCCCGCTCTGGGATCAGGAAAACTACATGCTGGGACGCCCCGGCGACTGGATCGTGGCGCAGAAGGAGAACCCAAAGGATATCTATATCGTGAAAGAAGATATCTTCGACCGGCTTTACGAGGCCGTCTGACCAGGAAGGCCGCCGGAGCAGGTGAACCCTGAACGACTCACCTGGCCCGACGGCCTTATCTTTCACTTTATCTCATTCCTGACTGAAGTTCACGTTAAGGCTCAGATTACCGAGCTTCAGAAGACCTCCGTTTGTGAGGGGGACGGCTTCCGTCACAGGCTTCCCGTCCAGATACGTTCCGTTGGTAGAATTTAAGTCCCGGATCATGACCTGATCGTCCTCCACATAGATCATGCAGTGCTTCCGCGATACGGAATTCTCCCCGGTCAGTACGATCTGGCATCCGTCCTTCTGGCTTCTTCCGATCTGGACGCTCTCCAGCTCCGTAAGCTCGGCCTCGAAGCAGAGGTCCTGACGGGTCGGACTGGTCAGTGTCAGAAGGTACCGGATCCCGGGATAACCGACAGCCAGCTCCGTCTCCCCTTCGTCGTCGCATTCCGCCAGTACGGTGGCGGACAGATCCTCGTCGAACTCCTCTTCCGGTATCTCCTCCGATTCCGGCTGCGTCTTCCGGAATCCTCCGAAGATCCCCAGCTTCTCCCGGACCCCTCCGCCGCCAAACGGGAAGAGCCGGTTCTGTCCGCGGCATTTCTCAAGGTTGACCGTCGTATAAAGCTTGGCGAAGCTCTGCTCCTGGGAACCGTACTGGTTCCAGAAGATTGCCTGCATACGGCTGTTGCGCAGGGCCAGACCGCCCTCCAGATTCACGTCCTCCAGATAGATCAGAAGCCGGTTCCGGATACCCGCGTCCCTGGAACGGTTCAGCTCATCCTTGCAGTTCTCCGAATTCAGGTAGTTCCTGGTCAGAAACACAAAGAAGTAATAGCAGCCGCACAGACGCTGATCGATATAATCCGCCCACTCCGAGCCCGGCGCGATCCCCTCGTCATACCATACATAATACCCGTCCTCCTGCATGCGGGAGATGATCGGCCATACCGTCCTGCTGTCCATATGGGAATAGCTGACGAAGATATATGGTTTGTTTCCTTTATACGATACCGGCTTCTGCATTGTCCTGTCTGCGCCCCTTTGAATATCATGATAAGGACATTATACTTGAAATGGCTCCTCCGGTCAATATCCGAGTTCCTAGATGATCCGGCCCCATCCCGAGCTTCCCTCTTTCAGTGATGGAACAGGCGGATCCCCGTAAATACCATGGCCATCCCGTATTTATCACAGGTAGCAATCACCTGGTCGTCCCTCACGGAACCGCCCGGCTCGGCTATATAGCGGACGCCGCTCTTCTTCGCGCGCTCAATGTTGTCGCCGAACGGGAAGAACGCGTCGCTTCCCAGCGCCACATCCGTCATCCGGTCGAGCCACGCCCGCTTCTCCTCGCGGGTAAATACCGGCGGCTTCACCTTAAAGGTCTTCTCCCACACGCCGTCCGCCAGAACATCCATATATTCCTCTCCGATGTAAACGTCGATGGCGTTGTCACGGTCCGCCCGCTTGATGCCGTCCACGAACTGCAGCGACAGCACCTGCGGCGCCTGACGCAGAAACCAGTTGTCCGCCTTCTGTCCCGCCAGTCTCGTGCAGTGAACGCGGGACTGCTGTCCGGCGCCGATGCCGATGGCCTGTCCGTCCTTCACGTAGCAGACCGAATTGGACTGGGTATACTTCAGCGTGATCAGCGAGATCGCCAGATCTCTCTTCGCCGCCTCCGGGATCTCCTTATTGGCCGTCACCACGTTGGACATCAGCTCGTCGTCGATCTTTAATTCATTGCGCCCCTGCTCGAAGGTAATGCCGAACACCTGCTTTTTCTCGGTCGGATCCGGCTCATAGCTCTCGTCGATCCGGATCACGCAGTAATTGCCGTTCTTCTTGCTCTTCAGGATCTCCAGCGCCTCCGGCTCGTACCCCGGAGCGATCACGCCGTCGGACACCTCCCGCTTGATGATCCTGGCCGTATCCGCGTCGCACACGTCCGACAGGGAAATGAAATCTCCAAAGGAAGACATCCGGTCCGCCCCACGCGCTCTTGCGTAGGCGCAGGCAAGAGGCGACAGATCGCCCATATCGTCTACCCAGTAGATCTTCTTAAGCGTCTCGTCAAGCGGCAGTCCCACCGCCGCTCCCGCCGGCGACACATGCTTAAAGGACGTGGCCGCAGGCAGTCCCGTCGCCTTCTTAAGCTCCCTCACCAGCTGCCAGCCGTTGAATGCGTCCAGGAAATTAATGTAGCCCGGCCGTCCCGACAGCACCGTGATCGGCAGCTCCTTTCCGTTCTCCATAAAGATCCGCGACGGCTTCTGGTTCGGATTGCATCCATACTTTAACTCAAGTTCTTTCATCTCACGAATCCTCCTCTTCTTATACGTTCTTGTTCACGATCCTGGTCTCATACGCGCCGGTGGCGATATCAATGAACCGCACAAACAGAGACACCTTGTTCTCCTCGTTCAGATTCTCCCAGACCATCTGCGTAAATTCATCGATGGTTCCGGCGATCTCCACCCGCTTCGGCTCGCCCTCAAAGCTGGGCAGGGGATTTCCGTCATGCATATACGTATGGATAAAATGACCCTCTCCCGCCAACGGCCTCTCATAGGCAAACGTATACCTCTGGCAGGACTGCGGATCACCGTCCGCGCTCTTTAAGATCGACATGGCGTAATTGTAGCCGCCGCCTTCCATATGCATGATCCCTGAGATCCGCGGGGTATAATTGGGGCCGTCCGGCTCGAACTCCCGGGACCTCAGGCACTGCTCAAAGGTCAGCTGCTTATCCATGCCCTCATAAATGGTATCCGTCTGGTCTCCGTTGGTCACGATGGTTTTATTGCCCAGCACGCGCACCGGCGCGTAGATGATCAGGCTGGGATCCTTCAGCTTCGCCGGGTCATACGCCTGGGTACGGATTCCCTCTCCGTCCTCCACGAACACGCGGTTGCGGCTGTTCTCGCTGCGTCCCATGATGAAATACGCCGTTACCGCCTTCGTGCCGTCCGCCGACTTGCCGATGACGATCCCGCGGCCGGGATACGCATTTTCCCTCAGCTCCTTCGCCAAATCCAGTTTCTGCATCGCTTTGTCCTCCTTATATGGTGTGATCATGTGTGTCCGGGTTCCGCGTCATTTTTACCTCGCCCCTGATCCGCCCGCAGGCCGTGCCCGGGGCGGCGCCTACAGCTGCCTCTTGCGATAAAAAACCGCCTGGACACCACAAACAGAATGCCCAGGCGGTCGGCTTTTCAACATGCGTGCTCCCCCGTGGTTGCCCACTGACTCCGCCAGTCGCACGCTCTGCCATTATCATAATGGAAATCGAATTCCATTGCAAGTACTATTTGACAATTTCTTCAAATTCCCGGATGATCCGTATGTCCTTCGGACATGCTTCCGTCAGCTCTTCCCGGTAAAATCATGGCCGCATTTACGGCAATGGATGCTGATCTTCCCATGTCCCCTCGGGATGCGCAGCTTCTGCCCGCAGTTGGGGCAGCGGAAGATCTTGTACTGTCTGGCCTCCTTCATACGGGCAGGCCATTTCTTCCAGCCTTCCGTGATCATAAACCGCAGATTCAGGTACTGCTGGTTCTCTTTGAAGCGCTTCCCCGTATTCTTCGAAAACATACGGAAATAGATCCAGACCAGCAACGCCAGCTCCGGTACAAACAGTATGCCTGTCCGCAAAAACAGGCTCACGACAACCAAAATCAGGATCAGCGCCGACAGGAAGCGGTTCAGTTCATCGGTGCCGTACCGGCCTACCATGAATCTGGCAAAGCTCACCTGCCATCTGTGCAGCATATCTCTCCATCCACTGTTTCGTCTCATCCAGCCGCACCTCCCGCCTGCCGTTCGTTTCTCTTACACGCACTGAAGCACCGCGGTCTGCGCAGGCGTCTCCTTCGTCAGAACCAGCGTATTGGTATCATGGACCACCACATCGTCGCACAGGGACGTATAATTGTCCAGAGTAGCCAGCACATCGAATCCGAACTTCTCGCTCCGGTAGTGCATCGGTACCGTGACTCTCGGTTTCACCGCATCCACAACGGCCTTCGCCTGCTTCGCGTCGATCGTGAAGAAGCCGCCCACCGGAATCAGCATCACATCGACGCCGGCCAGCGCCTCCCTCTGCTCTTCGGTCAGCGCGCAGCCCAGATCTCCCATATGCGCCAGGCGGAACGTGCCGTCGTCCAGAATATGGATCTTGTTCGGTCCCCGCTTCGCGCCCTTCACATCATCATGGTATGTATCCAGCACCGTCACTGTAAACGGAGATACGCCGCCCTTCTGCACATCGATCACTCCCACTGCGTTATGGTCGCCGTGGCCGTGGCTGCACAGCACCTCATTGGCCGCCGCGCGAAGCGGGCCCAGGCCCTGCACATAACCGTCTTCATAAGGATCCAGAATGATCGAATAGCCCTGGGATTCCACCTTGAAGCAGGAATGCCCCAGCCATGTAACTGTCATCTTCTCTGACATGCCATATGCCTCCTTCTGTCCGATCGGACGTTTCATCAATCTATCAGAAATATCATACCACAGATTCCGGTTCCTCGCTACTTGTTTTGCGTAAATATATGTGGTTGCTCATTAGGGTGGAAATATTTATGCACATATTCGTGGAAGGGACGCAACGGGTACGCGAACGGAAGTCCCACCGTATGCGCTCATGGTTCCGGAGGGAAGAGTCTCTAAGACAAAAAAGTTCCGGTTTGGGGGCACTGTCAGATTCGCGAGAATTTCTGAAGAAATTCTCGCTCAGACTGACACTGCGTCCATGACTTGTGGTCATGGCCGCAGACCCCCAAACCGGCCCTTTTTTGCCTAAGATACTCTAACCCTCCTCCTCGAAATCGCGCATACGGTGGCACTTCCGTTCGCTGTACTGTCGCAGGCGCTAGAGATAAAAGCAGATTGTTGCTGTTGTTTTACAGAATGCTGAGAATTAAGGCCCCTCGAAGGAATGGGGTGATTCGGATACAATAATTCTGCCAAGAGTAATCAGCACACCACAAAGGAGCCGCTAAGCGGTTCGTCGCGCCCGCAAATAAACAGCGCGACAGGCGGGGATCGGGACACATCCTGGGCGCGATTTCACGGAGAAGGGTTAGTCTTTCTTAATGAAAAAACGACAGTTTGAGGGTCGACGCCCATGACCACAAGTCATGGGCGGAGCGGCAACCTGAGCGTGAACTCATCAAGAGTTCACGCGAATTTGCCGTTGCCCTCAAACTGACGTTTTTGAATTTAGAAAGACTTCCCTTCGGAGTCATGAGCGCACAGGATGTGTCCCGATCCCCGCCTGTCGCGCGTACCTCCCGCGTATCTCCCGCGCATCCCCTCATCAATCCAGCTCCGAAAGCCCGGTATACAACTCGTAATACCGCCCCTTCTGCGCCAGCAGATCGTCATGATCCCCTCGCTCGATGATCTCGCCCTTCTCAAGCACCATGATCGCATCGGCATTACGGACCGTCGACAGCCGGTGAGCGATCACGAACGTGGTTCTGTCCTTCATCAGCCGGTCCATACCATGCTCGATGTGCCGCTCTGTACGGGTATCAACCGAACTGGTCGCCTCATCCAGGATCAGGATCGGCGCCTTCGAGATCGCCGCTCGGGCAATATTCAGAAGCTGCCTCTGCCCCTGGCTCAGGTTCGCGCCATCGCCGGTCAGCTCCGTGTCATACCCCTTGGGCAGACGCATGATAAACGAATGGGCCGATGCCGTCTTCGCCGCCTGGACGACCTCCTCGTCGGTGGCATCCAGCCGTCCATAGCGGATGTTCTCCCGCACCGTTCCCGTAAACAGGTGCGTATCCTGCAGAACCATCGCGATATTTTCTCGCAGATTGTCCATTTTCAGATGCTTGATGTCCACACCGTCGATGGTGATGGTTCCCGACTGGATATCGTAGAACCGGTTGATCAGGTTGGTGATCGTGGTCTTGCCGGCACCGGTGGAACCGACGAAGGCGATCTTCTGCCCCGGCTTCGCGTAGAGGCTGATGTCCTTCAAGATCGTCTTATCCGGGTTGTAGCCGAAATACACATGATCCAGGATCACATGGCCCTGCATCGGCGTAAGCGCCACGGCGTCCTTATCATCCGCCGGTTCCGGCTCCTGATCCATGACCGCAAACACTCGCTCCGCGCCGGCCAGAGCCGAGAACACCTGGCTCACCTGCTGGGAGATCTCATTGACCGGCCGCGAGAACTGCCGGGAGTAATTTAAGAACACCGTCAGTCCGCCGATATCGAAGCCCCGCAGCACGCAGAGCACGCCGCCGATGGCCGCCGTCAGGGAGTAGTTCACCTGGCTCAAGCAGTTCATCACCGGGCCCATCAGGCCGCCGAAGAACTGGGCCTTGATCTGATTCTCCCGCAGATCGTCGTTTAAGATATTGAATTCCTCTTTGGCCACGTCCTCATGGCAGAAGACCTTCACCACCTTCTGGCCGCTGACCGTCTCCTCCACGTAGCCGTTGACCGCACCCAGAGACTCCTGCAGCGATTTGAAATACTTGCGGCTCCGCATGGCGACCGCGCCACCCGCCCGAAGCATGAGCGGCATCATCAGAAGCGTTACCAGCGTCAGCCAGATATTGGTGTAGATCATAAGCGCCAGTGTGCCGATGATGCTGAGCGCGCCAGAGAACAGCTGTACCAGCGTGTTGGAAAGCATCTGGCCCAGCACATCCACGTCGTTGGTGAAACGGCTCATCAGATCGCCATTGTTGTTATTGTCGTAGAAACGCACCGGCAACTCCTGCATTTTCGTAAACAGATCGTCGCGGATCCGCTGCAGGGCGTTCTGGGCAATGTTTAACATGGTCTTGGCCTGCAGGTAGTTGGCCGCGACGCCCGCCACGTAGATGGCCGCCATCACAAGCAGGGATCTGAGCAGTCCGGCCGCGTCGCCGCGACTGCCGTCCAGCGGCGCGATGTAAGTGTTGATGATCGGGCGGAGCATATAGGAGCCCGCCAGATTGGTAATGGTGCTGATCAGCACGCAGGCAAAGGCGATCAGCATCTTGGGTTTATCCTCTCCCAGGTAAGTAAAGATCCGGCGGATGGTCTTGCCGCTGTCCTTCATGGCGCCCTTTGGGACCGTCTGCTGGGCCGCGTTCCGTCCGCGCCGTCCTGGGCCGCCGGGTCCGGGACCTCGCATGCCGGCTCCCTGAGAGGAGGTATATTTGCTGTATCGTCTCTTCAGGCTTGCGACGCGGGCAGCCTGATCGACGGCCGCATTCGCGTTACCGTTTTTCATGATTTCATTGCTGCTCATCACGCGCTCACCTGCCTTTCCTTCTCCTGATCCCTCTGGGAGTAATAGATCTCCTGGTATGCCTCGCAGGTCTTGATCAGTTCGTCATGGGTTCCCATGCCGATGATCTGACCGTCGTCCATCACCAGGATCTTGTCGGCTCCCTCTACGGAGCCGATCCGCTGCGCGATGATGATCTTCGTCGTATCCTTAAGCGACGTGCGGAAGGCTTCCCGGATCTTCGCCTCGGTAGCCGTATCCACGGCGCTGGTGCTGTCGTCCAAAATCAGGATCTTCGGCCGTTTCAGCAGAGCCCTGGCGATACAGAGACGCTGCTTCTGACCGCCGGACACATTGGTTCCGCCCTGCTCGATCTCCGTCTGATAGCCGTCCGCAAAGCCCATGACGAATTCGTCCGCCTGGGCGCTCTCGGCCATCTGCCGGATCTCCTCCATGGAAGCGCTCTCATCGCCCCAGCGCAGGTTCTCCTCCACGGTGCCGGAGAACAGCTCGTTCTTCTGCAGCACCATTGCCACGCCGTTGCGCAGGTTTCTGAGGGAATAATCCCGCACATCCACGCCGTCCACCAGAACCTGGCCCTCGGTCGCGTCGTAAAGCCTGGGGATCATCTGCACCAGCGTGGTCTTGCCGCTGCCGGTGGTACCGATGATACCGATGATCTGTCCCGGCTCCGCCGTGAAATTGATATGCTCCAGAACCTTCTCGCCGGCGTCGGAGCTGTAGCTGAAGCTGACGTCCTTAAACTCCACGCGGCCCTTCTCCACCTGCAGGTCTTTCTTCGTGGCTGCATCGTCGGTCAGGTCGATCTCGGCGTCCAGAACCTCATTGACACGCTTCACAGAGGCCATGGCGCGGGCGCCGTTTAAGAAGATCATGGAAAGCATCATCAGCGACGACAGGATCTGCACGATATAGGTGGTAAATGCGGTCAGATCGCCGACGGCCATATGGCCCGCGATGATCTGGTTGCCGCCGAACCACACCACCAGGATCGTCGTGACGTTCATGGCCATCATCATGACCGGCATTGTGGTAATGACGATGTTCATGGCCTTTAAGCTGTGTTCCTTCAGATCCAGGTTCATGCTGTAGAACCGCTTGTTCTCGAAATCCTCGCGGACGAAGGACTTGATCACGCGCACATTGGTCAGCGCCTCCTGGATGCCGGAGTTCAGCCGGTCGATCTTCTGCTGCATGACGCCGAACAATGGGTACGCCTTGATCATCAGAAACGCGATGGCTCCCGCCAGCAGCGGGATCACGATCAGTACGATCACCGCCAGGCTGGCGTTCATGGAGAGCGCCATGATCAGCGCGCCCACGAACATGCCGGGCGAACGGAAGGCCATCCGCAGGCACATCATGACCACCATCTGGATCTGGGTCAGGTCATTGGTCAGCCTGGTCACCAGAGAACCGGTGCTGAACTGGTCGATATTGTGAAAGGAAAACTCCTGCACCTTGGCGAATAAGTCGCGGCGCAGATCGGCGGTAAAGCAGGTGGACGCCTTGGTCGAGAAATAGGCTCCGCCCACGCCGCCGATGATCATAACGCAGGCCATCAGGATCATCACGAACCCGATTTCGATGATATAGGCCACGTCGTGGTTGGCGACGCCGTTATTGATGATCAGGGACATGAGCTTGGGCAGAGCAATCTCGCCCACCACCTCCGAGAGCATCAGGATCGGCGACAGAATGAACGCCGCCAGATACGGCATAATATACTTCTTGTAGCGTTTCAATGTGAAATATCCTCACTTTCTATCGGAATTGCTGCGCCTTCGCCCAGCTCCAGGCGCACCAGATTCTCCATGATCCGGTCAAAATAACCGCCCATGGCGGTAAACTCCTCCTTCGTAAAACCCGAGAACATGGCCTTCTCCACTTCCGAGAAGATCCTCCGGCTGTCCTTTACGACCTGCTGGCCCTTCTCCGTGACTGTGATCTGGTTGAACCGGTTGTCCCGTTCATCCACCGTGCGGCTGATGTAGCCGCCCTTCTCCAGCTTCTTAAGCGTCACGGCGATGGTCGCCGACGTAACGTCGTTCATCCGCGCCAGCTCCTTCTGGGAAATGTTCGGATGATCGTGGATGCACATCAGCACCCGATGCTGACTCCGGTAGACTCCCGTGGAATTCAAGCGTTTCTCCAGCACGCACCGGTGCTTGCGGGCGATCCGCATGTACTGGCTCAGAAGCCTGCCCTCCGGCGTATCGTGCCGCGGCTTCCTGTAATTACTCAAGATCTCACCTCCGTAATCACCCGCCGGGCGGGCCGTAAGGTGCCCCGGCGTAATTAGTTGACTGATAGTTAGTTAATTAACCGTTTGATAGTATACTATCCAGATCCTGAAAATGCAACAATTTTATAGAAATTTTATGACTTTCCTTTCCAGTAAGGCGCGCATTAAAAGGCCGCCGCAAACCAGCAACCGGTTTGCGGCGGCCCCGCTTTTGGATCTTCGTCCTCAGACTCCGCTTATCCGTAGATCCCTTCGATCAAATACTCGCCTGCCCTAAGCGCCCCGTCCGGCGCCGCGGCGGCAGCCGTCTTTCCGTCGACCGTTACATCCGCCCATTTCGGATCCAGTTCCAGCTGCGCGCTGCATCCGAAGGGCACGCTCAGACGGCACACGACCTTTCCGCCGTCCCATTTCCAGCCGGCCCTGTACTCCCCGGCCACAGTGTCGTAGGACGCTTCCGCGAACTCCAGCCGCCGGTCCGGCTGCGGCGAGAAGAGGATCTGTCTGGGCCCGCTGCCGTCCGCCTTAATCTGAAGACCGCAGACCCGCCCGTAGATCCATTCCACGATGGAGCCGTAGGCGTAGTGGTTTAAGCTGTTCATCCCTGTGCTGCTGATGCTTCCGTCAGGCAGAAGGGAATTCCAACGTTCCCAGATCGTGGTCGCACCCAGGTTCACCTCGTAGAGCCAGCTAGGATAGTCCTCGTTCAGAAGAAGCGTATACGCCAGATCCGCATGCCCCGTAGCCGACAGGGTCTGGCACAGATAGGCCGTGCCCACAAAGCCTGTGGCCAGATGCAGGTTCCATTCGTGCAGAAGCGCGCACAGCTCGTCGGCCGCTGCCGGGATCTCCGCCTCGTCGTAGAGCTTAAACCAGATGGCCAGCACATACGCGGTCTGGGTACGGATCGTAAGCTTCCCGCCGTCTCCCAGATAAGTCTTCCTGGCCGCTGCCTTCACCTCCGACGCGATCCGTTTATAATACGCCGCGTCCTCCGTTTTACCCAGCTTCTCCGCCGCCATGGCCGTCAGCTCCGCCGCATGCATGTAGTACATGGTCGCCACAAAGTACGGATCCGTTCCTCCCTGGGGATTATCGCCCTTTGCGTCCAGGGACAGCCAGTCGCCGAAATGGAAGCCGCAGTTCCAGATCCGTTTTCCTCCGCAGTGCTCCTCGTCCATCCGGATGATGAAATCCGTCCACTGCTTCATATTGTCATACTGCTCGCCCAGCCACGCCAGGTTGCCGTAATGGGAATACATGGTCCAGGGAATCACCGTGGCCGCATCGCCCCAGGCACAGGAGCCGGCCTCTCCCCAGGCGGGGGACGCCGGATCAAAGCCGGGTTCTCCGGCCTTCTTCCGGGCAATGCTCAGCACATCCGGCACCACGAAGGGCACCGACCCGCCGATCTGTCTCTGCTCATAGGCCATATCCTTCAGATACTTGCGGTAGAATACGGGCGTCAGCATATGGTACGAAGCCGCCGACGCGAAGATCTGCGCGTCTCCGGTCCAGCCCAGGCGCTCGTCCCTCTGGGGGCAGTCCGTGGGAATATCCAGGAAATTGTCCTTCTCGCTCCATCTGGTATTCAGGATCAGCCGGTTCACCTTTTCACTGGACGTCTTCAGATACCCGGTCTCCGTCAGATCCGAATACAGCGCCCACGCCTGGAAGCAGTCCCTGTTGGTCTCATCCACCTGCATGCCGGTCACCTTCACATAACGGAACCCATAGAATGTGAAATGAGGCCGCGCCAGCTGCTTTCTTCCGGCCGATATAAACGTATACTCCGCCCGGGCCGTACGCAGGTTATCGCGGTAGAATCTGCCGTTCTGCATGATCTCACTGTACTGCAGACGAACCGACGCCTCCCTGGGAACATCCGCCGTAAATGTCACCCATCCGGTGATCTCCTGTCCGAAATCCAGGATCGTCTCGCCGATATCGGAGGTAATGATCTCCTTTACCGGAAGCACCTCGCGCCGCCTGACAGGGACGCCTGTCATGGGGCTCAGCTTACCCGCCGGGGCGTCCGCTTCCAGCGCGGCCGGGATCCGGGATACCGGCGTTGCCTTAAGCGCGTCCTCCATTCTGGCGTCATAGTCTTCTCCGTAGTAGATGCCGGACGCCACGACAGGACATTTATACGCCAGCCAGTTCTCATTGGTCCCGACTACACGGGCCAGCCCGTCGCAGTCCACCATATACAGATCCGCCAGAAGCTTAAACTCATCTCCATAATACTCCCGCAGAAGTCCGCTGTGCGCATAGCAGAAGGTTCCCTTATACCAACCGTCTCCCATCCAGACGTCGATCCGGTTCTCACCGGCTTTCAGATACTTCGCCACATCGTAGGTCTGATACTGGATCCAGCCCCGGTAGTCCGTATAGTAAGGCGTCAGATACTGGTCTCCCACCTTCTCGCCGTTTAAATAGACCTCATAAAGCCCCAGTCCGCAGATATACAGGCGGGCCGTATCAAGCTCCTCCAGCTCCTCCTGTTCCAGGTCGAAGGTCTGGCACATCACAGGCGCGATCTCCCGGGCAAACGGCGGCCGGATCCACTTGCCGTTCCATCCTCCGTCCGGATGACCGCCCTCGAAGGTTGCGACGTCGCTGATTCCGGTGCTTCCGGCGTCGTCGGTCACCTCCACGGTCCAGTAATATTTCACAGCCGGCTTCCAGGCCGTCTCCGGCACGAACGCGCAGCTGTCCAGATCCGCCCTGCCGCTGTCATAGACGATATTCCGAAATCCGGCGTCTTCCGCCACCACCAGTCTCGCCCAGTCCTGAACCTTTCCTCTGGCCCCGCTTACCTTCCAGGAAAACACTGCATGATCCAGGTCGATGCCCAGAGGATCGGACTGGTAATTAACCTTCAAATCATAGATTTTCATCTCTGCTTTCTCCTTCTTCATCAAAATGCGAACCCGCCCGCGCCGGGAACATAAATAACCGCCGCGCTCAGCACGGGAACGGGTTGATCCCTTCAAATTCCACTTCCCACTGCCCGTCCTTCGGGAACCCCGGAAGCGGGCCGCTTCCCGGGTAACCGGCCGTCATCAGGGTTGCCGCCAGAAGCAGCGATCCGTTGCCCGGCAGATACAGGGGCAGATCGTTTCGCCCCTTCTGGAAATTATTGCCGCTCGTTACATAGGTATTCTTCGGCGTATCCGCCAGCAGAAGGCGGATCGCGTGTTCCGGCCTGCCAAGCCTAACCGCCGTCATCGCCATGACCGCGAAATCCCATCCCCAGAGAGACGAGTAATCCCATACCTTCTCCACCCGGCGCAGGGAATTCTCCATGATCTCCGGATCCGTCCGGCCTCCGTCGATAACGCCGTACGCACAAAGCATGGAGGGATGGTCATGAGCGAACTCCCCATAGCTGTCACGGCAGCCGTCATGGGCCAGATAGCAGCCATCCTCCGCGGCCATCGGAGCCATATGCTCCGACACCGTTTGCCACGCGTCCGGGCAGGGTTCTCCCAGCCGTCCGGCCCACCGGACGGCAAGCCGCAGCGTATACTGCCAGTACTCCACCTCAAAGGCCGGATTCCTCGTGTCTTCGGGCCGGTGATTCTCCTGCACGGGGATCAACGGGGGCAGAAGCTCATATACGCCCCGTTCTTCGTTATAAGCGGCGAAATCCGCCATGAAATCCGCCGTTTCCTTCACCAGAGGATAATATTTCTCCAGAAACTCCCTCTTCTGCTGCCCGAGACTTTGGTAGGCCATCTCCAGCATATAGATGAGATGCGGCTGCTGCCAGACCAGGAGCGTGGCGATACTGGACGGGCTGTCGATTGCGTCCTCCGCCACCATCTTCGGCCAGCGGGCTCCCCGAAAGCCGTTGCGCGCGGCATTCTGCCGGGCCTGGGGAAGATGCCTGAGGAACCAGTCCAGGCTGCGCGTCAGAAGCCTGGTATGGTTCCACAGGGGCAGATACGCCTCATGCCAGAAATACATCTCCAGATGGGCCTTGCCATACCAGCTGTTGCAGGTCAGCCCTGTCTCCGCAGGCGGAACGCTGCCCGCGGACTGGATCGCCAGCAGATACCGGGACAGAACGATCCGTCGTTCCAGCTCCGGCGCGCGGCTGTCGCGGCTTCTGTGCAGATCGATCGCTCCGCCCTTCTCCCAGAACTCACAAAAATACGCCCGGCTGGCGAGAAAGACCTCCTCCGTGGTCAGCGGCTTGCGCTCCTCCGCCGGCGAAGCCGTCCCCGTCTTCCGGAATTCGGCCGTCAGACCGATAACGGATCTTCCTGCCCCAGCCGTCACCAGGAACCGGTGTCTTCCGACTGCCTCAAGCCCGGCGCCCTCCAGGCCGACCGTCACCTCGTAACCGTCCCGGTCAAGCGTCCGCCGGAGTACGGCGACATGCTCGTCCTCTGTCAGAAGCTCCGTAGAATGGGCCTCTTCCCTCTCCCAGTCGGAAGCCGAAATATCCGGACTTCCATACGGGAATGCGATCTCCACCGCCAGTCCCCGGCCAAGCAGTTCCGAGCGGATCGTAAAACCCACCGCATCCCTCTCCCCCGCCACGGCCGTAAGGATCCGGCAGTCCTCCCCGTCCAGCATAAACCGGCTGTCCAGGATCCCCTCATACAGGTTCAGTTCCTGACGGATCCCCGTGATCCGGTCTGGACGGATCTGTCCGCCGTTCCATACCAGACCGATCCGGGCCAGGTTAAGCCTGTGGGGATTCTGCCGCAGCCAGTCGTAAACCGCTTCATTGCCCTTTTTCTTCTCGGACGCGTAACGGACTGTTCGACCCCGATAGGGATACCCGGTCATCTCCACCTCGTCCGGCGAATACGCATAGCGCTCCGCACTTACAGGCGTCGTGTGCCATCCCCACTGCGCCATGGTACACAGAGGCAGCACCTGTTCATACGTCTCATACAGGGTCTGCATCCCCGTAATATCGGCTGTATACGCGAAATTCCCGTTCCCGACAGACAGGGGAGAACACTCGTCCACCTCCGTCAGAACCGGATTATGTCTGCTTACCAGCGCGTAACGATCAATCGACATTCCATCTCCACCTTCCGCCGCGGCGCCTTCTCTGTTCCGTCCAACCGGCGCCGGCATCCCTGCCGTCTGCCTCCGTCATTTCCCTGCTGCTCCCGATGCAGCCGCGCGGGCCTGCCTGCGCCATCGGGCATCCCCGGATAAACAAGGGCGGCGGCGCGGTCCCAAACCGCAGCCGCCGCCCCGAATGAACGATTGTCGGCCGAACCGATTATGCGAACGGATTCTCCGTCGGATACGGCAGGCTCTTCGGCTGATTGTATCCGATGTTCTCCGCGCCCAGATACTTGAACACCTCGAACAGCGCCTTGCCATAGTGACCGAACGCCACCGCGCCGTGATGCGGGAAGCCTCCCTCGATCAGCACATGGCGGTAGAAGCGTCCCATCTCCGGAATCGCGAATACGCCGACGCCCCCGAAAGAACGGGTCGCTACCGGCAGGATCTCGCCCTGCGCCACATAGGCGCGCAGATGGTTGTCCGCGGTGCTCTGCAGACGGTAGAAGGTGATGTCACCAGGCACCAGGTCGCCCTCCAGCGTACCCTGGGTCACTTCCTCCGGCAGAGACCGGGCCATGATCAGCTGATACTTCATCGAGCAGCTGGTCAGCTTCTTGGAGCAGGTGTTGCCGCAGTGGAAGCCCATGAAGGTATCCTTGTGCGTGTAATTGTATTTGCCCTTGATATCGGCCTCGTACATATCCGCCGGCACCGAGTTGTTGATGTCGAGCAGCGTAACGATATCGCCGCTTACGCAGGTTCCGATGAACTCGCTCAGAGCGCCGTAGATATCCACTTCACAGGAGACCGGGATGCCGCGTCCGGTCAGACGGCTGTTCACATAGCAGGGAACAAAACCGAACTGGGTCTGGAATGCGGGCCAGCACTTTCCGGCGATGGCCACGTACTTACGGTAGCCCTTATGATCCTCCACCCAGTCAAGCAGAGTCAGCTCATACTGAGCCAGCTTCGGCAGGATCTCCGGCTTCATATTGCCCTTTCCAAGCTCTGCCTCCATGTCGGCCACGACCTCCGGGATCCTGGGATCGCCGGCATGCTTGTTGAACGCCTCGAACAGATCCAGCTCGGAATTCTCCTCGATCTCCACGCCCATGTTGTACAGCTGCTTGATGGGAGCGTTGCAGGCCAGGAAGTTAAGCGGTCTCGGACCGAAGCTGATGATCTTAAGGTTGGCAAGGCCTACCATCGCGCGGGCGATCGGCAGGAACTCCTCGATCATATCGGCGCACTCCTCAGCCGTACCTACCGGATACTCCGGAATATAAGCCTTTACATTGCGAAGCTTTAAGTTGTAGCTGGCGTTCAGCATGCCGCAGTATGCGTCGCCGCGGCCCTGGATCAGGCTGTCGCCTGCTTCCTCGGCAGCCGCCACATACATCACCGGGCCGTCGAAATGCTTCGCCAGAAGGGTCTCGGAAATCTCCGGACCGAAGTTGCCCAGGTAGACGCACAGGGCGTTGCAGCCCGCCGCCTTCACATCCTCAAGAGCCTGAACCATATGGATCTCGCTCTCCACGATGCAGATGGGGCACTCATAGATATTGGCGGCGTCATACTTCTTCGTATAGGCGTCCACCAGCGCCTTGCGGCGGTTTACAGACAGAGACTCCGGGAAGCAGTCGCGGCTGACGGCCACGATTCCCAATTTTACTACCGGTACATTGCTCATGTGAATATCCTCCATTTTAAATTATTTACCAATCAGACAGCTTTCGCTGCTTCATGCACAACTTCTCCGGCGCGGCCGCATCACAGCGTGATGTTCTCGCCCTTCAGACCAATGAACGCACCCTCGTCCAGGCCGCCTTCCGCATGGCCGATCAGCCATTTGTTCTTCGCAAACAGCAGCTTATCCTCGGCAAACACCGGGTCTAACGGCTCCAGATCCGTATTCGTGCCGGCCGGAAGAACGACCACGCAGCGGAATCCGCTCTCGTCCGTATGGCAGGGAGCGTAATGAAGCGTCGTCGCGTACACCTCGATAACGGTGCCCGCCGGAACCAGATAGGCTACCACCTTCGACGTATCGTAGGTGTAGTCCGCTTCGATATCCTGCTGTCTTCCGATCAGCAGAACCAGATCCGTGACCGCCACGTTGATCTCAGAATTCCTGTGGTATTCCAGGGCGTTCAGTTTCTTATTGTGGCCGTTGCAGTAGCCGACCTGAACCGGAAGCTGCCCGTACAGATTCTTCTGCATCAGCTTCGATACAGCCAGATCCTCCAGCTCCTTCACGGACGGCACATAGACCACGTCGTCCGGAAGCGGCGTCTTCTCCTTCATCACCGCCAAAAGCTCGCTCACATCGTAACCGGTCACCACCTTGCCGTACTCGGCAAACGACGGGTCTGTGACTTTTCTGATTTCCATGGGAAATGCCCTCCTTTTATTCCCTTGCGGGATAATTTTCCAAACCGCGATACACTGCGCCATGACCGCGTTCTGCCGTACTCCGGCCCTTCGGTTCTACCGCGGCGCGCCGCGCCGTCTATAACGCCGCCAGCTCCTTATAGCTGTTCTTCAGGTCGATATAAAGCTTCTTATAAAGCCTGTGATACTCTGCATACCGCTTCGCATCCTCAGGATCCGGCTCGCTGCACTTGTCGGCCGACACCAGCTTCGCGCAGGCCGCTTCCACGCTTTCGTATATGCCGCAGCCCACGCCGGCCAGGATCGCCACGCCAAGGGCCGGGCCCTCAGACTGGTGGACCGTCTTCACCGGACAGCCGTACAGATCGGCCAGCATCTGACGCCAGATGGCGCTCTTGCCGCCTCCGCCGCAGGCCATCATCTCATCCACTGCCACGCCCATCTCCCGGAGAATATCGTTGCAGTCCGCCAGGGAATAGGACACGCCCTCCATCACCGCCCGCAGCAGGTGGGCCTTGGTGTGGATAGCCGAAAGTCCGAAGAACACGCCCCGGCAGTCCGGATCCAGATGAGGCGTTCTCTCGCCCATCAGATACGGCAGATAGATCAGCCGGTCGCTGCCTGCCGGGATACTCTTAATATCGTGATTGATCAGGTCATAGACGTCCACCCGCATCTCATCGGCGGCCGCCACATAATCCTGACAGAACTGATCCTTGAACCACTTCAGGGACAGTCCGGCTCCCTGCGTCACGCCCATGACATGCCAGGCTCCCGGCACCGCGCAGCAGCAGGTATGGACACGGCCCTTGGGGTCGATCGTCACCTGACTGGAATGGGCGAACACGACGCCGGAGGTTCCGATGGTGGTAAATGCGGTTCCGTCCCGGACGACGCCGGTTCCCACGGCTGCCGCCGCATTATCTCCCGCTCCGCCGACCACCACGGTATCCGGAGTGAGTCCGGTAGCCTTCGCGATCTCTGGCAGAACCCGTCCCGTGACCTCGCAGGACTCGTAGACCCTGCCCAGCCACTCCTTCGGGATCTCAAGCTTCTGAAGCACCACGTCCGACCAGCACCGCTCCGGCACGTCCAGAAGCTGCATGCCGCTGGCGTCCGACACCTCGGTGGCGAACTCGCCGGTCAGGATATAACGGATATAATCCTTCGGGAGAAGGATATGACGGCACCGGGCGTAATTGTCCGGCTCGTTCTTGCGGACCCACAGGATCTTGGCCGCCGTCCAGCCGGTCAGAGGCGGATTAGCCGTAATCTCGATCCACTCCTCCCTGGGCATCAGCTTCAGCATGTCCTCCACCTCAGCCCCGGTTCTCTGGTCGCACCAGATGATGGACGGACGGATCACCTCGCCAGCCTCGTCGAGCATCACCAGACCGTGCATCTGTCCGGAAATACCGATTCCCTTAATATCCGCGGCCGCCACGCCGGCCTGCACCGTCACCTGCTTCAGGGTCTTAAGCACCGCATCCCGCCAGTCCTCCGGCTTCTGCTCCGCCCAGCCGTTATGGGGCTGATACAGCGGATAATCGGCGGAAGCGGACGCCATGATCGTTCCCTTCTCGTCAAATAAAACCGTCTTCGTCGCCGACGTTCCCACGTCGATCCCTATCAGGTAATACATGTTGATCCTCCTTGCAGTATGCCGCCCTGGGCCTGTCGCCCTTATCCTGCTTTGTTCCGGTGTTTTGTCCTCTCTTCGTTCGGACACCGAACCGGCGCGGGTATAATCTTTGTCAATTATACCATTATTTCAGCAGATAATAAAGGGAAAATATAAATTATGAACTATTTTTCTTAAAGCTCCTGGTCTCAGAAATGGAATTCCTTCGCCGGCTCCGTAAACGAACAGATCTGCGCCGTCACGTTCTGCAGATAATAAACTTCCGTATTGCCGTCGCCGGGCTGATACATAGCCTGCAGGGAAGGATAAGCGTCCAGCATATGCTTCTGGGCCTCGATCTGCTCGTCCAGAACCGCTTCCGCCGTCACCCGGATCCACCGTCCGTCCGCCATTCCGGAGATCTCCACCTTCGGATTGGCCTTCATCTGATTGGCCACCGGCTTCACCTTGCCGGTCTGGATGTAGAGCTTTCCCTCAAAGAGATCGACGGTCCCAAAGGGACGGACATGCGGCTGATCGCCCTCAGCGGTCGCCAGATAGTACACTCCGCATTTTTTCAGGAATTCATAAACCTCGTTCATAGCATAGCCTCCTCGTACAAACATTTCGGAGCAGTCTCCGTATATGATCATTTTACCTCAGAATGATGCGGCTGGCAAATATTTTTGTGCGTTTTTCGAGGGGATTTTTCGCTGGATTGCAGTGGGAAAGAATTGCGCATACATCGTGGGTAAGGGACATGCGAGAGATATGCGTGAAGGAGGAGAAAGACAGATACGTGAAGGATACGCGAAAGATTCGTGAAAGATACGCGAAAGATACGCGAGACAGGCAGGGGCCGGGACACATCCTGTGCGCTCATGACTCCGAAGGGAAGTCTTTCTAAATTCAAAAACGCCGGTTTGAGGGCAACGGCAAATTCGTGAGAATTTCTGAAGAAATTCTCACTCAGGTTGCCGCTCCGCCCATGACTTGTGGTCATGGGCTCCGACCCTCAAACCCGTCGTTTTTTCATTAAGAAAGACTAACCCTTCTCCGTGAAATCGCGCCCAGGATGTGTCCCGGCCCCTGCCTGTCTCGCTGTTTTTTTGCGGGCGCGACGGACCGATTATTGACTTCTTCGCGGTGCGTCGATTAACTCTATGCAAAATTTCACGCAATAAAGGACGTACGTATACCTCGTTTCTGCGTTGGTTCTTCCGAAGCTGGATGTACTTACCCATATTGTATCCGAATCACCCACTCCTTCGTTGATTCTCTCAAAACGGGTATTCCCGCCCGCAACACCCCGAATCACATCATTCCATTAAGATTTCCAGTCCATGCAAAAGCCGTTAAATCAATCAGCAATGCTCTGCTCTTTTGTCTCTAGCGCCTGCGACAGCACAGCGGGCGGAAGTCCCACCGTATGCGCGATTTCGAGGAGGAGGGTTAGAGTGTCTTAGGCAAAAAAGGGCCGGTTTGGGGGTCTGCGGCCATGACCACAAGTCATGGACGCAGTGTCAGTCTGAGCGGGAATTTCTTCAGAAATTCCCGCGAATCTGACAGTGCCCCCAAACCGGCACTTTTTTGTCTTAGAGACTCTTCCCTCCGGAACCATGAGCGCATACGGTGGGACTTCCGCCCGCGTCCCCCTCGCGACTATATTCACACCCAATCCCCCCCGCGAAGACCTCCCATTCCCTCTACTCCAGCAGCCTCGCAATCTCCTCAAAGCTCAGGCTCCCCAGCGACACATTCTCATCCGTCACCACCTGATCCGCCAGCGACGCCTTCGCCTTCTGCAGCTTCAGGATATTCTCCTCGATCGTCCCCCGTGTAATCAGCTGGATCACCGTAACCGTCTTCTCCTGCCCGATCCGGTGGGCGCGGTCAGCAGCCTGATTCTGAGCCGCCACATTCCACCACGGATCATAATGGATCACCATATCCGCCTTCGTCAGGTTCAGCCCGGTGCCGCCCGCCTTCAGCGAGATCAGAAACACCGGCGCCTCGCCCCTCTGGAACGCATTGACCCTCTGCTGCCGTTCCTCCTTCGGCGTCTCTCCCACCAGAAGAAGACTGGCGATCCCCATCTCGTCGAGCCTGCGGCGGATCAGATCGAGCATGGACGTAAACTGCGAGAACAGAAGGATCCTGTATCCGGCCTCCACGCCGGAATTCAGAAGCTCCATACAGGTCTCCAGCTTGGCCGAACCGCCCTGATAGCCTTCATAGATCAGCCTGGGATCGCAGCAGACCTGCCTCAGCCTGGTCAGGGCCGCCAGGATCTGGATCTTATTCTCCGTCTCCCGGCCCTCCAGCGTCTCCTTAAGCTGCATCGCCCGGGCCGCGTAAAGCTCCTTCTGCTCCCCCTCCATCTGCGAATAGACCACCGTTTCCAACTTCTCCGGCAGCTCCTTCAGCACATCCCGCTTCAGCCGCCTCAGAATAAACGGCCCGGTCATCCGGCGGAGCATCCCTACGGCGTCCCCGTCTCCCTCCCGCACGATCGGCGACTCGAATCGCTCCTTAAAGCGTTGATACGAATAGAGGAATCCGGGCATCAGAAAATCAAAAATACTCCAGAGCTCGCTCAGCCGGTTCTCGATGGGCGTGCCCGTCAGGGCATAACGGGTCTGCGCCTGCACCGCCTTCACAGCCCTGGCGCTCTGCGTAGCCGGATTCTTGATATACTGCGCCTCGTCTGCGACCTGAAAACGGAAATGAAGTCCCTCGTAGAGAGGCAGATCCCTCTTCAACAGGTCGTAAGACGTGATCACGACATCGTGATCCGCCGTGTTCCGAAGCTTCTCCTCCCGCTCCCCGGCGTTTCCGGTGATCAAAAGAACCCGCAGGGACGGGGCAAATTTCATGAATTCGTATTCCCAGTTATAGATCAGGGACGCCGGACATACGATCAGGGATACCTCTGCTTTCCCATCCGCTGCGCGGCGCTTTCTCTGCACCTCGTCGAAGATCACACTGATGACCTGCACGGTCTTCCCCAGCCCCATATCGTCGGCCAGTATGCCGCCGAAGCCGAAGAAATCCAGCGTCTTAAGCCACCGGAAGCCAACCTTCTGGTATCCGCGCAGCTCCTTCGCAAATTCCTCCGGAATCTCGAAATCACTGTCCTCCACCGATTTCATACCGCGGACGATCGCCTTAAAATGCGAATCCCGTTCCAGACGGATATCGTGTCTCTCCCGGTAGAGGCTGTCCAGATAGAGCGCCCGGTACTTGGGCACCCGGAACACATTTGCGGCGGCTGTACCGCCGGAAGACCCGGCATCCGCCCCGGTCAGGGCGGCCGCGTTCTTCTCCGGCGTTCCCACATAATCCACCATACGGGCCACGGTCAGCAGGCCGTTGTCCGCCAGCTGCAGAAACTCCCCGCTCTTCAGCCGGTAATAGGGCCGCTTCTCCCGGTACGCCGTCAGGATCCGTCCCAGCTCCGCTCCGCTCAGATCCCCGGCGTCTACGGTCAGCTCCAGCCAGCCGCCGGCTGCCTGGATCCCTACGGACACCGGCCGGGGCGGGAGTACCTTCAGACTGCCCATGCTGTCCGCCAGCAGCACTTCTCCCAGCTCCTTCAGCTCCGCGATCCCTTCCGACAGAAGACGAAAAACCGCCGTCTCATCGTCCCGGATCACCAGATCGTCGGTAGCGGAATCCCGGTATGGAAAATATTTCGTCAGTACCTGACTGATACGAAACTCCCCGGGCACGTCGCGGACCACCGACGACGGCACGCTTTCGTCCCTCAGGGGGTGGAAGGTAAAACTTCCGTAGCTGAGCTGCGGCCGCAGGATCACCTGGTCGGGGCCGGGACTTTCCAGTTCGAAACGGGCTTTCAGCGCCGCGGGCCGGCAGCGTTCCAGCTCCACGCCATCGGAATGCAGAACGCCCAGACGTTCCATTTTCCGAAGCACTCTCTCGTAGAACAGAGGCACATCCTTTTCGTTGACCGTCACCTCATACGGCGCGCCGTAGCCCTGGGTCATCTGGCTGAAGAACACGCCCATCTCGCGGCTGAATTCCTCACTGCACTGGTAAAGCCTGCTGCCCTTCAGGACATAGAGATGCTTCTCACCGCTGAAGGTAACGATATCCCGGTCGAGGGATACGCGAAGCCCGCGCGCGCCGGCTCTGCGGACATCCACGATAAAATCCGGATTCCCGCTGCACACCAGAAGCTGGCGTCTGCCGCCTCTGCCGTCCTCCGCCTCCACCTCCCGGCCAAGCAGGAGTCCGAAGAAGCGGTCCCTCCGCACCCGGCTCAGGTTCAGCTCCCGGATCGGCGGCACCGGAACATAAATGCTCTTTTTGAATTCAAAATAATGCTCCCGGTAGGAATCGGCCAGCTCCAGCACCAGATCAAGAAGCTCCCTGGAATCCTCGGAGAACGCCTCCCGGCTGTGATAGAAGGCCAGCCCCTTACCGTATTCCACATAGGATCCCTTCTCGACAGCCTCCGCCAGTGCCGACAGATCCCGGACCACATAGCTGCGCCCGGCGCCGATGCGGAATTCCACACGGATCTCCTGCCGGTGCAGAAGCAGGCGGGGAACCAGCTCTACCGGCTTTGCGTGACCGCTGCGGGCTATACCCGCCACCTCGCGGTTGGTGTATTCCCGGATCATGCTGCGGACCTGGGGAGAGGTGGATACAGGTCTGGGGGAATCCTCGTCCGCATGCTCCAGATAGTATTTCAGAAGAGCCTTCTCATGGACGCAGGGACGTGTATAAGTCCCTTTCATTTTACAGGAACAAGAGCAGCTGTAAAGCTCGCTGCCCTTGACCTCCAGACGCACATGATATTCGTAACCCAGATCCTCCACGACGCCTTCCACGCCGGTTTCGCCTTTCCAGAAGGTCCGGGTCTGCATACTCACGATCCGCATGGATCTCCTCCATTCGCCCCTGCCGGGGTACGTTTAGACGCTTCCTTCACCCTTCCGGGCAGACGTGCCGCCGTATCACATCCGGTCCGGCGCGTCGAAGCCGAGCAGACCGATGCAGCTTTCCAGCACGTCCTTCACCAGCCGGATCAACCGGATATAGCCGGCCTTCTTCTCCGGATCCTCTTCCTTTAGGATCATCGTCGTGTTATAGAAGCTGCCGAACGCGTCGGACAGTTCGTAAATGAACTGACACAGCCTGTGGGGCGCCTTCTCCGCGAACGCCGTCTCCACCACGTCGTTGTATGCGGACAGCTTCCGCATCAGGGTCTTCTCCTCCTCCGACTGGGCGGGCCGCATCCTGCCTTCGGCAGACGCCGCGGAAGCGCCCTCCGCTTTCCCGGCCGCCGCCAGGGCTTCCTCATATTTTGCCAGGATCGACTTGATCCTGACGATCGTATACAGAATATACGGTCCCGTGTTTCCCTCAAAGGAAGTGAACCGGTCGACGTCGAACACGTAATCCTTCGACACCTGGTTGGACAGATCGCCGTATTTCAGCGCCGCCAGGCCGATGGTCCGGGACGCCTCCCGCGCTTCCTCCTCGCTCATGGTCCGGTTCTCCATGATCCGGTCGTAGACCGCCTCGTCGATCTCCCGGATCAGGTTCTCCAGACGCATGACGCCGCCGGCCCTGGTCTTGAAGGGCTTGCCGTCCTTGCCGTTCATGGTGCCGCACATCATATGGGTCATCTTCGTCTCAGGCTTAACGTAGCCCGCCTTTTTCGCCACACGGAACACCTGGATGAAATGCAGCTCCTGCCGCTTGTCCGTGATGTAAATATACTCTGCGGGGGCATAGTCCCGCTCCCTCTCGATGATCGTCCCCAGATCCGAGGTCGCGTAAAGCGCCGCTCCGTCCGATTTGCGGATAATACAGGGCGGAAGCTCCTTCGGGTCGTCCGGCCGGGCGATATCCACCACCAGCGCTCCCTCGCTCTCATAGGCCAGACCCTTCTTCTGCAGATCCTCGATCAGACCGGGGATGTACGGCTGGGCGTCGCTCTCCCCCTTCCACAGGTCGAAGGTCACGTTCAGACTGCCGTAATTCTTCTTCAGATCCGCCAGGGACACGTTCATGATATGGCGCCAGATCGCCCGGAACGGCGCGTAGCCGCTCTGCAGCCGGAAGGTCGCCTCCTGAGCCCTGGCCCGGAAATTCTCGTCCTCCTTGGACCGCGCGCTGGCCGCCGGATAGATCTCCTCCAGCTCGCTGATCGTAAACGGGGCCTCCTGCGGATATTCTCCCGTAAAATTCTCGTCAAAATACGGCAGCTCCGGCTTCCGGTCCCGCAGCTCTTCGATGATCAGGCCCATCTGCAGGCCCCAGTCGCCCAGATGCACGTCGCCCACCATATGGTATCCCAGGTAATTGCCCATCCGCTTGATGCACTCGCCGATGATGGCCGTGCGCAGATGCCCTACGTGAAGAGGCTTGGCTACATTGGCCCCGCCGTAATCCACGATGATCGTCTCGCCGCTGCCGCATTCCTCCACGCCGAGCTTCGCCTCGCTGCGCATGCCGTCCAGATAAGCAGCCAGATAGTCGCCGCTCAGCTTCAGGTTAAGGAAGCCCGGCATCACCGCTTCGACGGAAGAGAACATGGGAACCGCCCCGGCCGTCTCCTCCGCCTGCCGCTTTAACGCCGCCGCCACGTCTCCGGCGATATCGATGGGCTTCTTATGATACGCCTTCGCCGCCGCCATGGCCCCGTTGCACTGGTATTCACACAGATCCGGCCGGTTGGAAAGCGTCACCTTCCCGTAATCCGCCGCATATCCGCAGCTTTCAAACGCCGCCCGCACCTGTTCCGCCGTCAGATCAAGTATCTTCTTCACCGTTAAACTCTCCTTCTGTTATGCACATTTCCTCGTGACTGGCATTCTGTTCTATATGGAAAAAACCCCCTGGGACGGATCCCAGAGGGGACTTCATACGAAGCTGTAATTCTTACGCTCT
The DNA here is from genome assembly GCA_947624815.1 of uncultured Lachnospiraceae bacterium. Taxonomy (GTDB): domain Bacteria; phylum Bacillota; class Clostridia; order Lachnospirales; family Lachnospiraceae; genus UBA3402. Next base: position 41,785 of record CANQME010000002.1, read on the forward strand.
GGACAGATACTCGCCGGTGCGGGTATCGATCTTGATCCGGTCGCCGGTGCTGACGAACAGCGGCACAAATACGGTGGCGCCGGTCTCCACGACAGCGGGCTTGGAAGCGCCGGTAGCGGTATCGCCCTTGAAGCCGGGTTCCGTGTCCGTGATCTCCAGCTCCACAAACAGAGGCGGCTCCACGGAGAATACCTTGCCGTTATAGGAGCAGACCTTGCACATCTCGTTCTCCTTGACGAACTTCAACGCGTCGCCGATCAGCTCGCTGCTTAAGGCAATCTGCTCGTAGGTGTTGGTATCCATGAAATTGTAAAGATCGCCGTCCTGATACAGATACTGCATGTCCACTCTGTCGATCCTGGCAGCCGGGAACTTCTCGGTCGGACGGAAGGTCTTCTCAACCACGCCGCCGCTGATGACGTTCTTGAGCTTCGTGCGGACAAACGCCGCGCCCTTGCCGGGCTTCACATGCTGGAACTCCAGTACCTGGAATACGTTCCCGTCGATCTCCAATGTCACGCCGTTCCTAAAATCGCCTGCTGATATCATAAATGTAGCTCCTCCTTCAAATACTGACTCACTTTACGGTGTTTGATCCATTACATTCTATACTAAAACTGTAGTTCTTTCAACCATTTTTTGTAAAATCTCGCCCTGAAATGCGATTTTACGTGCTTTCCTATGCCTTTCCCGTCAGATAATCCATGGCCAGTTCGTAACCCTTTAACCCTAAACCCACAATCTGACCTGTACACACCGGCGCGGTTACGGATGTGTGGCGGAATTCCTCCCGCTTATGGACGTTGGAAATATGAACCTCGATCTTCGGGATCTCCACCGAGGCAAGCGCATCCCGAACCGCATAGCTGTAATGGGTGAACGCGCCCGGATTGATGATGATGCCCTCCACCTTCTCGTGGTAAGCCGCCTGGATCCTGTCGATGATGGCGCCCTCGCTGTTGCTCTGGAACACCTCCAGCTCATGCCCCTCCGCCTTCGCCTTATTCTGAAGCGTGTTTACCAGATACTCATAGTCCTCCGTTCCGTAGACGCCCTTTTCCCGGATACCCAGGAAGTTCAGGTTCGGACCGTTGATTACCAAAAGCTTCATTCTCTGCCGCCTCCTTCCGCGTCCCGCAGCGCGGGCGCTGTCTGTAATTGTCTGATGATCTCTTCCGCGATCTCCTCCGGCGTCCGGCCGTCCGTATCCACCGCCAGGTGCGCCGTTTCCTCATAGACCGGCCCTCGCCGGGCCAGAAGCTCCTTCGCCTTCTGCTGCCGGTCGCCGCCGGCCAGAAGCGGTCTCGTGGTATCCCCGGCCAGCCGTTCGCATACGGTCTCCGGCTTCGTCCTCAGATAGACGACCCGCCCAAGGCTGCGCAGCGCCCGGCGGTTCTCTTCCCGCATCGGCATCCCGCCGCCTGTGGAGATGATCACCGGCTGCCGTCTCTGGGCAAGCCCCTCCAGCACCTCCGTCTCCGCGGTGCGGAACGCGTCCTCCCCGCGGACGGCGAAGATCTCGCTGATCGTCATCCCGGCCCTGGCTTCGATCATGGCGTCCGTGTCCAGAAGCTGCCGCGACAGCTTCCGCGAAAGCCACCGGCCGATCGTGGACTTGCCAGCTCCCATAAAGCCGATCAGAATGATATGCTGCCCGCCGCCCGCCGCCATCTCCGGCGCCGGACGCGCGGTCCTCCTGTTCTCATCCATGCAGCCGCTCCTCCATTCCCGCGCGGACCCTGTCCACGACCTCCCTCGGTACCCGAAGGCCCGGGTTCCACAGCTCAAGCGCCGCCACGCCCTGATAGATCAGCATATCCAGGCCGCCGCAGGCGCGCCCTCCCACCGCCTCCACATATTCCATGAACCGCGTCCGCGACGGCGTGTAAACGATATCCACCGCCCGGGCGATCTTCCCATAGAACTCCCGATCCTCGATGGGAGCGGCGCCCGTATGCGGATACATGCCCACGCTGGTGGTCTGGACCGCCAGATAGGAGCTGCCCGGAAGCTGCCGCCACTGGTCAAGCGCAAGTACCCGAACCTCCGGCGCGGCTGTCCGGCCCGTCTTCTCCGCCATCCTTCTCATCGATTCCGCCAGCGCCTGCGCCTTGTCAGGACTCCGGTTCAGGATCGCGACCGACGCCGCGCCTTCCCGAACCATCAGATACGCCGCCGCGCTTGCCGCGCCTCCGGCGCCGATCAGCAGGCAGTCCTGCCCGCCGATCTCCATGCCCTGCTCCCGCATCGTGCGGTACAGACCCTCGGCGTCCGTATTGTATCCTTTATAACCTGTCAACCCTGTTTCCTCGTCTGAGGGTACCGTTTCATCCGTCCTTTTGCCGGATCCGTTCTGCCGTTCCACGGCCGCGGGACCACCCTGCGTCAGACGTACCAGCGTGTTGCACGCGCCGATGCAACGTACCGATTCATCCGTCTCCGTCAGAAACGGAATGACACGCTGCTTATAAGGCACCGTCACATTCAGCCCTGCAAACCCAAGGGCATAGGCGCCGCGGACCGCGTCGCCGACCCTGTCCTCCGCCACTGCACAGGGTACATAGATATAGTCAAGGCCCATGGCCTTCGCGATCTCATTATGCATATACGGCGAAAGGGAATGCCCCACCGGGTTCCCGATCACGCCGCAGACCATCGCATTTCCGGTAATCATTCAGTTTTCCTCCGATATTCCTGATCCTTCGGTCCTTCTCCTTTGATAGAAGAACAGCACCACTGCCTCCAGATACCGTTTGAACACGATCTGGATCTCCTCATGGGGATCGATGGGCTTCGTCAGATAGGTCCGGATCCCGGCCCGGTTGGCTCCGTACACATCCGTGAAGATCTGATCCCCCACGAATATGGTTGTGTCCCGGCCGGTACCCATAAGCGTCATGGCCCGCTCATACCCCTTCACGCCCGGCTTGCCCGCCTTGTGGATATAAGGCGAATCCACCTGCTGCGCGAACGGCTTCACCCGCGGTTCCTTGTTGTTGGACAGAATGCAGGTCTTCATGCCCATCCGGTGAAACCGCTCAAAAAGCGCGAGGGCCCTCTGATCTGCAGGGGCCCCATGGGGAACCAGGGTATTATCGATATCGAAGATAATCCCCCGGACGCCTTGTTCAAATAACTTCTCGTACGGAATCTCATAGGCGGAATCCGCCCATACATCCGGATATAACAGTTCAAGCATGCTGCCTCCGCGGTCCGTCCTATTTCTTCAGAAGCTTCCCGATCTCGTCGATAAATGTGTTCACGTCCTTGAATTCCCGGTACACGGAAGCAAAACGGACGTAAGCGACCTCGTCCAGCTCCTTAAGGCCCGCCATGACCAGCTCGCCGATCACCGACGTGGCCACTTCCTTCTCCTCCAGATTGAACACGTCGGACTCCACCTCGTTGATCAGCACGTCGATCTGCTGGGGCGATACCGGACGCTTGTGGCAGGAGCGCAGGATTCCGGCCTCGATCTTCGACCGGTCGTAGACCTCGCGGGTCCCGTCCTTCTTGACCACCATCAGGGGCATGGTCTCCAGCTTCTCATACGTGGTGAACCTCTTGCCGCAGCTCTCGCACTGGCGTCTGCGGCGGATGGCGGAATTCTCCTCCGCCGGGCGTGAGTCGATCACCTTCGTATTGTCTTCATTGCAGTATGGGCATTTCATATGCTGTTCCCTCCAATGTATCGGATATCCGGCAGTCCCGGCGCATCTGCCGGTCTGCTGTCATTTTACACAATGCCTTGCCGGCTTTCTGGGAAATTCCATCCGGCCTCAGGCGCCGCCGCGTCCCGGTCCCAGATTGCCCTGCATATGGTGCCTGCGGCACAGGGAAATGTACCGGTCGTTGCCGCCCATCATCACCTGCTCGCCCTCGCGGACCATATGGCCGTCCTCTCCGATCCTGGCGTTGCAGGTAGCGGCCCTGCCGCACCAGCAGACGGTCTTGATCTCCTCGATCTTATCTGCCCAGGCCATGAGCCACAGGCTCCCCTCGAAGAACTCCCTCCGAAAATCCGTCCGCAGCCCGTAGCAGATCACCGGCACCTCCAGATCGTCCACGATATGGACCAGGAATTCCACCTGGGCCTTGGTAGCAAACTGGGCCTCGTCCACGATGACGCAGTCGAATTTCTTCAGATCCTCATCGCTCATGGCCGTCAGCTGCTCCAGAAGAATGCCCTCTTTGGCCAGGCCGATCCGCGAACGGATCGTATAATCGCCGTCCCGGCTGTCCAGCTTCGGCTTGACCAGAAGCGCCTTCTTCCCTCTCTCATAGTAATTATACTCGACCATCAGGGCGTTCGCCGTCTTGGAACTGCCCATGGCGCCATAGCGGAAATACAGTTTCGCCATATCGTTCTCCTCTCTGCTTCCTGCCGCGCGCGTCCGTCCCCGGCCGGCCGCATCCGCCGCCTATTCCGTCACAAACGGGATCTGCCGCGCCCTCAGGTACTTCTCCACTGCCTCGTCCCAGGCACGGTCCAGGCTTTTGTCCATCGTAAAATAATTCACCGCCGTTCCGGTCACGCACCGAAGCACCCCGTCCTCGTAGCGCACGTTCAGATACAGGCCCTTCACCTGCTCCGCCCGCATGTCCACGCCGTTATCGGACAGGAAACGCTCCGTCGCGGCGGCCGGATACTGGAATACGATCCGGAAGCTTTCCGGCAGCTTCTTTCCCCGGATCAGCGAATAGCAGAACGGCTTCACCGCCGTCCACAGGGAATATTCCTCGATCCGTTCCTCTTCAAGCTCCTCTTCCGTAAAATATCCCTGGCGGATCTTCCCGTCGACCGTAAACACATTAAAAGTGACGATCACCGCCTCCCGCAGGAAGAAGCGGTCGAACAGTGTGCCGACAAACAGCTCCGATGTAAACCTTTTCTGATCCTCGATCCGATACGCGACCATCTGCCCTCTCCCGTCATGCTCCGCGCCGCGCATTCCTGCACGCCGCGCCGTTATTTCCTATTCTATCTTAATATCGGCCTTATTTCAACTAAAACTTGCAGGACCTGCCGCAGTTGTGCTATACTGGATTCGCTTTCCTGAAATCATCAATTTCGATCAACATAAGGAGCCTGTTATGAATATTTCTGAAGATACGAAACAGTTAATGACCCTTCTGGATGCCGCCGTTTCTCCGTTCCACTGTATTCAGGAGGCGGCCCGCATCCTAACCGCGGCCGGCTTTACCCGTCTGGAGCTGACGGACCGCTGGGAGCTTAAGCCGGGCTGCGGCTACTTCCTGCCTCTGTTCGGTTCGACGCTGGCGGCCTTTACCGTCGGCGAAGATATGACCGGACGTCCTTCGCTCCGCCTGGAAGCGGCCCATACCGACTGGCCGTGCCTGCGCGTAAAGCCGTCGCCTGAGGTCGCCTCGGAGCGTTACGGCCGTCTGAACGTGGAGGTCTACGGTTCGCCGATCCTTAACACCTGGCTGGACCGGCCCCTGTCCATGGCGGGCCGGTTAAGCGTCGCCGGACCCGATCCGTTTCAGCCTGATATCCGTCTCGTCGATTTCAGGGAACCGTTACTGACGATCCCCAACCTGGCGATCCATATGAATCCGGAGGCCAATGACGGCGTCAGGCTTAATCCGCAGGTGGATATGCTGCCTCTCATGACCCTGATCGCCGGCGGCCAGGACAAGGACCGTTTCTTCCTCGACCGTCTGGCCGCAGAGGCCGGATGCGCGCCGGAGGAGATCCTGGACTACGAGCTCAGCGTCTATAACGCGGAGCCCTGCGCGGTCACGGGCTTAAACAGCGAATTCCTGAGCGCGCCCAGACTTGACAATCTGACCAGCGTCCAGGCCTGCCTTCAGGCCATCACCGCCGGCACGCGCGCAAACGGCGTCAATATGATCCTGCTCTTCGACAATGAGGAGATCGGCAGCCGCACCAAACAGGGCGCCTGCTCCTCCGTGACGGAACGCGTCCTGGAGAAGCTCTTCCTGGCTCTGGGATACGACCGCGAGACCTATCTGAACGCGGTGATGGACGGATTTCTGCTGTCCATGGACGTCGCCCATGCCATCCATCCCAACCATCCGGAGAAATGCGACATCAAGAACCGTATCTGCATGGGCGACGGCGTGGTGCTGAAGATGAGCTCGCGTCAGTCCTACGCCACCGATTCGTCCTGCCTCGGCGTGATCGAGAGTATCTGCCGCAGCGCGGATATCCCCTACCGGAAGTTCTCCAACCGTTCGGACATGAGAGGAGGCTCCACACTGGGAGCCATCTCGTCTGCGGAGCTGTCCGTGAGAACCGTGGATATCGGCGTGCCGATCCTGGCCATGCATTCCTCCAGAGAGGTGATGGCCTGCGCCGACCAGACCGCCATCAACCGTCTAGCTTCCGAATTCTTCCTGATATAAGGAGAAGAACCCGGTCGTCGTGGAACCGTCGTTTCCGTCGAAACGGATCTCCGGCCAGAAATCTTCCGCGAAGGCGGCCGGACTGTCCGTCCCAAACTGTTCATTGATCTGACGAAAGACCTGATTCTTGCGTTCCTCGTAGATTCGGGTCTTTCTTAATTCCGTAGCTTCCTCGTCGTAATCGCTGACGCACCGGATGATATAATACCATCCGCCGCTCTCTACCAGCGGACTGATCTCTCCCGGCGCCAGCGCGAACGCGGCGTTCTCCGCCTCCTCAGGCAGCTCCCCTCTTCCCAGCTGGCGCTCCGTCTGCTCGCCCTCGCTCGTCTCCCTGGCGATGGACAGGAAATCGCTTCCCTCCTGGCTGATCCGGCGGTAAACCGCCTCCGCCGATTCCCTGCTGGAGATCTGGATGATCTGAACCGTGATCACCTTGGCCTCGCTGTCGCTGACCTCCAGATCGATCCCCTCGGTCAGGGCACCGACCGCCTTATTGGCCAGATAATAATCCTGATAAAGCGTCAGAACATCTTCTTCCTCTGCTCCGATGTATTCCCGGTCCTCCTCGGTAAGCCCGTCGTAGTACCTCTCAGCCAGCGCCCTGAGCCGGCTCTGCTCCGCGCTGGTCAGGACGATCTTCTGCTGTCCGGCCAGCAGATCCATGGTCTTCAGATTGGTGAGGAACTCCTTCACCTGATCCAGAAGATAGGCTTCGAACGTTCTTCCATCCTCCAGGGCGACGCTCCAGATCCGGTCCGTATAGACCTCTTCATAACGGTTTCTCTCCGTGGCCACAATGATCATGGCCTGCGGCTTCGTATAGCCGCCGGAGGACGCCTCCTCCTCATCGAAGGGAAAACCCGCGCCGCAGCCGGACAGCAAAACGGCTGAAGCCGTCAGAAGCGCCGCCGCGCTCCGTCCCAGCCTCCGGCCGGCTTTCCATCTATCGTCAAAGCGCGCCCAGGCGCACCGTATCATCCATCCGAAACGTTCATCTTTCATGAACGGCTCCTTCTTTCCATCAGACTACAACAGCAATTTCAGAATCTTCAGCACGCCGTCGTTCACGTTCGTATCGGCCAGAAAGCGTGCCGCTGATTTGGCTTCCGGAACCGCATTCCCCACCGCGAAGCTGTAGTATGCCTTCCCAAGCATATCCACGTCGTTCTGCTGGTCGCCGAACGCCATCGTCTCCTCAGGACTGATCCCGAGATCCTCCTGAAGTCTCTCGATCCCCCATCCCTTGCTGACGCCGGGCATCACAAAGTCCACCCATCTGTCGCCGGATACCATAACATGAAGACGGTCCGCGTACTTCTCCCTCAGCCGCGCCGTCTTCCTCCTGATGTCCCCTGCTCCGCTGTACACCGCCATCTTGATGACAGGCTTCGTCACGGCGGTCACATCCGCCACTCTCTCCATGGCGAACCGGTATCCGTAGGTAAGCAGATCCAGAAAATCCCGGTCCCTCGTGTCCATATACACGACGTCCGGGCCGCTGACCATGTATTCCAGTCCCGGCTGACGGCGGATATCCTCCACCATCTCCATGGCCAGCTCCCTGTCGAAATAGTTCAGAAACAATTCCCGTCCATGACACCCCACATAGGCGCCGTTGTCGGAAATATAGAATATCTTCTCCTTGACCGGAGCAAACAGCTTCTCAATGCTGACCCACTGGCGCCCGCTGGCTCCGGCGAACTGGACGCCGCGGGCGTGCAGCTCCCTGATCACACCGAAGATCTCCGGATTGATCTCATGGGAACCGTCTCTTACCAATGTGCCGTCTATATCGGATGCAATCAGTCTGATCATTCAAGTCTCCCGCGCCGGCGCCCTTTCCGCGCGCCGGTACGCATCAATACGCCATGCCCACAAGCACCGCGATCAGAATTCCCAGTACCGCCCCCGCAAATACCTGCAGCGGGGTATGTCCCACGAACTCCTTCAGGCGCTTCTCTACCTCCTGGTTGTCCAGCTTAAACCAGTCCTGCTGCACGATCAGATTCAGAAGCTTGGCCTGCTTGCCGGTCTCCTGCCTGACGCCGATGGCGTCATACATGACGATGCTTGCCAACACGAAGCAGACCGCGAATTCAAACGATTCCAGGCCGTATTTCATGCCGGCGGCCACTGTCAGGGCGCATACCGTGGCCGAATGGGAGCTGGGCATACCTCCGGAGCCCACCAGCCGCTCGGGCCGGAAGGACCGGTTAAACGCCATATCGATCAGCGTCTTAAGCACCTGGGCCACCGTCCAGCCCACCACGGCGCTGATCAGGATCTGGTTGCTTATGATTGCCTGCCATACACCCATATTCCCACCATCTCTCTTATGTCTGTCCAAACCGCGCGCCTCCTCCGCGTCTCAGCACGGGAATAATCGCGCGCCTGCTGTCTCTGCCTGCCGTCCGTCTCTATCCGATCAGCCAGTCGTACAGTTCCTGATACTTGAGCGCGGAAGCGTTCCACGAGAAGTCCTGGGCCATGGCCCGGTCGATCATCTTGTTCCACTCCCGTCTCCTGTCGTAATAGATCTGCTCCGCATAGCGGATCGTGCCCAGCATCTCATGGGCGTTGTAATTGGCGAAGGAGAATCCGGTGCCGGTACCCTCGTATTCATTATAGGGCTGCACCGTATCCTTCAGTCCTCCCGTCTCCCTGACGATCGGAAGCGTGCCGTACCGAAGCGACATCAGCTGGCTTAAGCCGCAGGGCTCGAACAGGGACGGCATCAGAAATGCGTCGCATGCCGCATAGATCTTATGGGACAGCGGATTCGAATAATAGATGTTGGCCGACACCTTGCCCGGATACTTCCAGGCGAAATGACGGAACATGTTCTCATAGCGCTCCTCGCCGGTGCCCAGGACCACCAGCTGCACCGCGTCGCGGCACAGATCGTCCATCACATACTGGATCAGATCGAAGCCCTTCTGATCGGTAAGCCTGGATACGATCCCGATCATCATGGTCTTCTCGTCCTCTTCAAGCCCCAGCTCCTTCTGCAGAGCCTTCTTGTTCTTGATCTTCTCCTTGCGGAAGGTCTGGGCGTTATAATGGGCGACGATGTACTCGTCGGTCTCCGGGTTGAACTCATCGTAGTCGATTCCGTTGACGATACCCCGCAGACTGTTCGCCCTGGCGCGCATCAGACCGTCCAGATTCTCGCCGTAGAACGGCATCTTGATCTCCTCGGCGTAGGTGTCGCTGACCGTGGTAATGGCGTCCGCGTAAACGATTCCGCCCTTTAAGAGATTCCCGTTCTTATAAGCCTCCAGCTTATCCGGCGTGAAATAGTAATCGGACAGACCGGTAAGCCGCTTGATGGTGTCCACATCCCAGACGCCCTGGAACTTCAGGTTATGGATCGTGATCACGCTCTTGATGCCGCGGAAGAACTCGCCGCCGGCGAAGCGGTCCTTCAGATACACCGGGATCAGTCCGGTCTGCCAGTCATGGCAGTGGATCAGATCCGGCCTAAAGCCGATCACCGGAAGCGCCGAAAGCGCCGCGTTGCAGAAGAAGGAGAATTTCTCCAGATCGTAGAGCCAGTCGCCGTAAAGGGTGCTGCCGTTAAAATACCATTCGTTGTCGATGAAATAGAACTTTACGCCCTCGTATTCGCACATCAGAATGCCCACGTAACGGCTCTGTCCCAGATAATCCATATAGAAATGGTCGATGTAGCTCAGCCGGTCCTTCCACTCCTGCTTCATGCACATATACTTGGGAAGCATGACGCGCACGTCATAATACTCTTTGTTGAAGCACTTCGGAAGCGAACCGGCCACATCCGCCAGTCCTCCGGTCTTGATAAATGGAACTGCCTCGGATGCGACAAATAAGATCTTCTTCATGAAAATACCCTCCTCCGGTTGTGAATACTGCATACTGATATGGCGCAGTCCAACTGACGCCGCCCCGTTTACAAAAACGAAGAACTGCGCGGCAAACAACCGCAGCGTATGCCGCGCAGTACGCATATAAACCCCTTACAGACATAGTATACAATACTTTTTCCGAATTAGGAAGTACATTCTTTGAAGTTTTGTGTGAAGTTTGCCAGATTGGCTTACAGTGGGCCGTCCGCGGTGCAGACCCCGCTGCCATGAATTACATCCGCTTATAATCCAGCCGGATCTTGTCGGACAGTAATGCGATAAACTCAGAATTGGTCGGCTTTCCTTTGCCGTTGCTGACGGTATAGCCGAATATCTCATTGATCGTGTCCATCTTGCCCCTGCTCCACGCCACCTCGATGGCATGACGGATCGCCCGCTCGACGCGGCTCGGCGTGGTCTGGTGCTTCTTCGCGATATTGGGATACAGCACCTTCGTCACCGACGCCAGCATATCCTGATCGCAGACCGAAGAGATGATCGCGTCGCGCAGGTACTGGTAGCCCTTGATATGGGCCGGTACGCCGATCTCATGGAGGATCTGCGTCACGTCGTTCTCCAGATTCTGCTCCATATACTCCACCTGATTCTCATAAGGACGGATCTTGCGCGAATGCGGCAGGGACATCCCCTTCGGCTTCGAAGCGCTGCCGGCCAGACGGCGCACCTTATCCACGACCACCTCGCGGGTAAACGGCTTCATGATAAAGTAGTTCGCGCCCAGGCGAAACGCATCCTCGGTCACATTCTCGCTTCCGGCCGCGGATACCATGATAAACGAGGGCTTCTTCGTCAGCTTTTCTTCGTTTTTGACCTTTTCCATGACCGTAAGGCCATCCATGCCCGGCATGATCACGTCCAGAAGGACGACGTCCGGTTTGGTGGAAACGATCATCTCATAGGCTTCGTCTCCTGTCTCTGCCTTCCCTACGATCTGGATGCCATCCTCCTCAGACAGCATCTGATTCAGGAGATCTAATGTTTTCGGGTTGTCCTCTGCGATTGCTACGCTCAGAGTGGGTGTCATGGTTTGTCCTCCTTTTTGGTTCGTCTGTAACTGCAAAATTCGGGGACAGTTACGTGTATTTCGATTATAAACGCGCGGATAGGCCGGTGCAAATGGATTCTATCGCAAGTTTCGACAAGTTTAGGGCCAAAAAATATCCCCGTCCGCCGTTAAACCAGGCGGCGGACGGGGAATTCCTGTCAGATTCCGTAAGGCTTCGCTCCCTCATATACGGAGCTTTCCATAACGATATGCAGAATCCGCTTCGCGGCCGCCCGCAGCTCACCCAGGGTCAGCGGGTACGAAACCTCGCCTTCCGACGCGCCCACGGACCTTATGATCTCGTCCACGTCCTCCTGGCTGCCCGGCATGGTCAGGTCGTTGCCGGCCTTGACGCAGCCCGCCGCGTTGGAGCTGCCGTACTTAAACGTCTTGCCCGGCTCCATCTCAATGACGCCCGTGGTGCCCCAGTCGGTCATCACAAAGCCCTTAAAGCCCCACTCCTGACGGGCGATCGCCGTCAGAAGCTCGTAGCTGTTGGCGGTATGGAGACCGTTGACCAGGTTGTAGGACGTCATGATCGACATGGGCTGGGAACGCTTCACCGCGATCTCGAAGCCCTTTAAGTAGATCTCGCGGGCCGCCCTCTCGCTCACATGGGAATTCACATGCATCCGGTTGTCCTCCTGGTTATTGAAGGCGAAATGCTTGATCGTGGTTCCCACGCCCGGATGCTTCTGCACGCCCAGCGTATCCGCCATGGCGCACATACCGGCGATCAGCGGATCCTCGGAATAGTATTCGAAGTTCCGGCCGCACAGCGGGTTGCGGTGGATGTTCATACCGGGGGCCAGCCACAGGGTTACTCCCAACTCCTCCATCTCCTCGCCCACGATATCGCCGGCTTCGGCAATCGCGTCCACATCCCAGGTCTGGGCCAGCAGCGTAGCGATGGGGATCGCCGTGCAGTACTGGTAATAATGCACCGCATCCTCGGGGATCACCGGATCGGGAATCAGCGCCTCCATGCCGGGGATCGCCGCCGTCCCGGCGCCCGGGATCTCGTTGCCGTCATGGTCAACGATGAAATGGGTAGACAGACGCAGGCCCGCCGGACCGTCCGCCAGGATCATGTTGCGGATGTTGCGGTCGGAAAGCATCAGGGACGTGGTGTCTCCGGCCGCGCCCGGACACGCCGCCGACGCCGAACCGATAACAGATTCTCCTCCCAGACCGCCTCTGGCCGTACCCACGGACAGCGTCGCCATCTCTTCCACGGTCAGCTGATTTACCAGCTCATCCAGCGTGTAGGTTCCGGCCATGACCTCGTCCATGGTGATCTTATGCGCGCCGTTATCCGGCTCCGGCTGCTCTCCCGCGCCGATGGGGCTGTATACTGCCGTAAAGCACGGAAGCTTCGCGGCATCGATGGCAAGCCGCGGGGCCGCCGCCTTCTCCGCCTCCTCGCCCTCGTAGGTATAGGGGCTGGCGCCGGCAGCGGAAATCTCCTCCATCTCCACATCCAGCTTCAGATAGTTGGCCAGCTGCTCCGTCACCACTTCCTTCTCAAGAACCAGGGCCGCCGCTACCTTCGTCGCCCGGGAATGCTCTCCCACACGCACATAGTAGACGCCCGGCTCCAGCACATACGCCGCCTTCGCCTCGCTGTAGGAAGCCATTTCCGTCACCTGATAGCCGATGGTCAGAACCTGCTTCTCACCCGGAGCCAGAAGCTTCGCCTTCGCATAAGCCGCCAGCTCCTGATAAGGCTTCTCAAGCGCTCCCTGGGGCGCGGAATAATACACCTGCACGACTTCCCTGCCGGAATAGACGCTTCCGGTATTCGTAACCTCTACAGTAACCGTAACCTGATTGCCGTCAACGGTTACAGACTTACATTCCATGCTGAAATCCGTATAGGATCTGCCGTATCCGAAAGGATATGCCGGAGTCACGCCAAAGGTATCAAAATACCGGTATCCGACATAGATCCCCTCCCGGTAATACTCGTCGTTCACATCGCCGTTCACATGGCTGAAATTCATCGCACCCGGATAATCCGCGTACTGCTCCGCCCAGGTAGTGGTCAGATGTCCGCTTGGCGTCACCTTGCCCAGAAGCACGTCCGCCAGCGCATAGCCGCCGATATTGCCCGCCTGGCTCATCAGAAGGACCGCGCCGATGCCCGGCGTCTGACGCAAAAACCGCGTATCCAGCACGCCGCCCACATTCAGCACCACGATCACATTCCGGTAATAGGATACCAGCGTCCGGATCGCCTCTTCCTCCTCCTCGAACAGCTCGAAATCACCGCGGACCGGAGCCCTGTCCTTGCCCTCGCCCGAATTGCGGGACACGATGTAGACCGCCGTATCCGTCTCCGAAGCGTCCATATCCTCCTTCGTCACCGGGATCACCGCCGGCTCCTTGAACGGATTGTTGAACAGCTCCATAATCGCGGCTCCGCCCAGCTCCGCAAGCTTCTTTCTGAAAGATGCGTAATACTCCGCCTGGGCGCCGTCGGCAACCCGGTCGTACCGGTCCAGCCATCCCTTCGTGGTAACCGTGATCCCCGCGGCCTCCAGGCCCTGCTCCACATTCACCACCTCGCGGCTGTTCACGTCGCCGGAGCCGGTACCGCCCTTGATCGTGCGGCGCGCGCCGTTGCCGAACAAAGCCACCTTCTTCGTCTCCGCCTTAAGCGGCAGCGCCCCTGCATTCTCCAGAAGCACCATGCCCTGCGACGCCACCTTCCGCGCCCTCTCCATGTTCCTGACCTCGCGCTCGCTCACAGCCGAGGTCGTCGATGCATGAAACTTTGCCATTCTGTCTTCCTCCTCGTCATTTATATGATGGTTATAACATCCTTCCCAAGCCGCAGCACCAGATCGCCGCCGTCTGCCGCAACCGTCACGCCGTCCGCAGCCGCACCGATCATGTCCGCAGAAGACGCATACCCCACCAGTCGGACTGTACAGTCTTTCGCCCCTGCGATCCTCCCGGTAAGCCTTCCGTCCGCCAGCCTAAGCTCCAGGCGGGCCGTCTCCGCCCCCTTCTGCCAAACGCAGAATTCGACATCCGTAAACGGTCCATACACCCGAAACTCCAGATTTCCGGAGAAGTCATATTCCGCCCTCTCATACCTTCTTCCGACCGGGATCACGCTCCCGGCCTTCACCCACAGCGGGATCGACAGATACCCGTGCTTCTCCTTCCTCCACACGCCGCCGTCCGCCGTCTCGCCGGTCAGGAAGTTGGTCCATTTCCCTTCCGGCAGATAGTAATTGGCGATTCCCTGGTCATTGAAGACCGGCGCCACCAGGAGACTGTCTCCCAGCATATACTGCTTGTCCAGATACCGGCAGTTCATGTCCTCCGTAAACTCCATGGCCATGCTGCGCATCATCGGCACGCCGGTCCGCGAGGTATTCACCGCGCTGCTGTACAGATACGGCGTCAGGCTGTGCTTCAGATCCGTGAAGAACCGCACCACGTCCACCGCCTCCTCGTCATACAGCCACGGCACCCGGTAGGAACCGCTCCCGTGCAGACGGCTGTGAGAAGACAGAAGCCCGAACGCCGCCCACCGCTTATACACATCCGGCGTAGACGTATTCTCGAAACCGCCGATATCGTGGCTCCAGAATCCGAAGCCGCTGCTGGTCAGAGACAAACCGCCCCGCAGGCTCTCCGCCATGGACTCATAATCAGACCAGCAGTCGCCGCCCCAGTGGACCGGGAACTTCTGCCCGCCCGCCGTCGCAGACCGGGCGAACAGCACCGCCTCGCCGTGCCCCCGCTTCCGCTCCAGCAGATCGAACACCGTCTTATTGTAAAGGTATGTATAGAAATTGTGCATCTTCACCGGATCCGCGCCGTTAAAATAGACGCAGTCCGTCGGGATCCGCTCGCCGAAATCCGTCTTAAAGCAGTCCACGCCCATATCCAGAAGCTCCGAAAGCTTCTCCTGATACCAGCGGCACGCCTCCGGGTTGGTAAAATCGACGATCGCCAGCCCCGGCTGCCACATATCCCACTGCCAGACGTCGCCGTTTGGCCGCTTCAGGAAATACCCCTTCTCCGCACCCTCGTCAAACAACGCCGACTCCTGACCCACATAGGAATTGATCCAGACGCAGATCCTCACGCCCTTCTCCTTGATCCTGGCGATCATCCCCCTCGGATCCGGGAACACCCGGCTGTCCCACAGAAAATCCGTCCAGTGGAACTCCTTCATCCAGCAGCAGTCGAAATGGAACACAGACAGCGGGATCCCCCGCTCGTGCATCCCGTCGATAAAGCTCATGACCGTCTGCTCATCATAATCCGTCGTAAACGACGTAGACAGCCACAGGCCAAACGTCCACTGAGGCGGCAGAGACGGCTTGCCGGTCAGATCCGTATAGCGCATCAGCGCCTCCTTCATCGTGGGACCGTTAAAGAAATAGTAATCCAGGCTCTCGCCCTCCACCGCGAACGCAATCCTGCTGGCCTGCTCCGTCGCCACCTCAAACTCCACCCGCCCCGGATGATTGACAAACACCCCGTATCCCTTGCTGGACAGATAGAACGGAATGTTCTTATACGACTGCTCCGTACTGGTGCCACCGTCCTCATTCCAGATCGAAACCGACTGCCCGTTCTTCACAAACGGCGTGAACCTCTCGCCCATACCGTAGATATTCTCATCCACCGCCAGACCCAGCTGCTGACACATCCAGGCATTGCCGCCCCTATCATAAGCCATACCCGTCCAGTTCGTCTTCACATAGCCCAGGTCCCGCGAACCCGCCTTCGTGATCACATCAGCCCGTTCGCCCCGCTCAAACGCCATCGACCAGTTCTCCCGGTCAATCACCAGACTCAGGCTTCCGCTTCCCACCGTCAGAAGACTCCCCTGCTCCGATACGCACAGCGCCCTCTCGTCCCGAAGCTGCAGCTCAAACTCTGGCTCCCTCTTCCTCACGCCCTTATGATGATACACCTGCACCCGAAGCACCTCCGGCGCCGGCGAAGAAATCCGCATCGTCAGATTAATCCCGCCCAGCGTATCGCCCTTCCCCCGGATCCGAGAAGTCGGCGCCACCAGCCGCACCTCCGTCTCCGCGACATAAGTCTCATAGACGTGCTGCGGCCCAAACCACGACACGCCCTCCTTCATCAGCCAACAACCATTATGAAACTTCATCCTACCTCATCTCCTTCTTACACTTCGCCCCATCTCACCATAACCTCAGCCTCTCCATCCAGCCTGCCGAAAACCCAGCGCAGAGACTCCGGCCCAGCTCAGGTGAGTTTTTCGAGCGCCCAAAAATCCTTAGTGAACAGCAATTTGCGTTATTCCGAAAAATGGACGTGTCTGAGCGAAGCGAGTTGTCCATTTTTCGGAATGCCATTAGCAAATTGCTGTGAACTTAGGATTTTCCCGCGAGAAATCCCGAACCTGAGAAGGGCCGGAGTCTCTGCGCGGACCTTCCGCGCTTTCGCCCAAGCGCCCGAGCCGCTCCTAAGCCCGCTCCCATGCCAACACAGCGCAGTCTCAGTTTCAGCTCAGCCGGCACTGCTCAACGCTTAACAAGATAATAACACAATCTGGCGTCTCCCGCCACCCGAATTTCCACCGCATGGCAATCTTTTTCCAAAATCTCCCCCACAATCGGCATCACCACATCCGTATACTCCACCGGCCAGGTCTTCGCCTGCTCCACAGCCTCTCTGCGTCCCTTTTCATCCATGGCCGGGAAACCACCCTGCCGGTAATCCTTCGTATTGCCTTCCCACGTCGCCACAGGCACGCCGTCCACCAACACCTTCACGCTGCAGCCCGCGCCGCTCCTGAGATGCAGAACAAACGCCTTCGGATCCTCTCCAAGCACACAGTCCCCGTACCGCAGCACGCCTTCCATAGCCGGATCCGCCAGCGTCACCGCCTTATAGGCAAACTGGCCCTCCGTCAGAAGCATATTCTCATAATCATCGTAATGATCCGCACGGATCTTCCCCGTCAGATCCCGCCTGCCCGGACGCAGCCCCGGGATATCCACCTCAGCCGTCAGCCTCTGATCCGCACTCGAAGCCCCCGCGAAGATCCGGTAGCGTCCCTCCTCCACCATCAGCGTCCCGCTGATCGTATCATAGAAACGCAGCTCCTCCGCCGGCACCGTAAACTCCACGCGCCGGCTCTCACCCGGCTCCACCGCCTTCACCCGCTTAAACGCCAGCAGCTGACGCAGAGGCTTCTTCACCCTGGACGCCGGAGCGACACCGTAGATCTGCACGACCTCGTCACTGGTGCAGCTCCCCGTGTTCATAACCGTCAGAGAGATCTCAAGATCCTTAAACTTCACAAGTCTCACGCTCAGATCCGAATACGAAAACTCCGTATAGGTCAGGCCATACCCGAACGGATACAGCACCTCCCCCTCAAAATAGCGGTAGGTCCTGCCACACTTAATGATATCATAGTCATTCATATCCGGCAGCTGACTATCGCTTAAATACCAGGTCTGATTCAGCCTCCCCGCCGGCGCGTTGACCCCAAACAGCGTCTCCGCCATGGCACAGCCCATATCCTGAGCCCCGGTAGCACTCATCAGGATCGCCGGCGCCTTCCCCTGGATCTCGCCAAGCGCATAAGGGAAGTTGGTAAACAGCGCCACCACCGCATCCGGCTTCACCGCCGTCACCGCGTCAAACAGCGCCTGCTGCGGAGCCGGGAACGCGATCGATGCCCGGTCAAGCGTCTCCTTACAGTCGATCAGAGAATGACAGCCCAGCGCCAGAACAACCTTCTTCGCCGCGGCAGCCGCCTTTTTCGTCTCCTCGATGCCGGAAGAGACCACCTCCATCACGAATTCCGCAGGCGCTGCTCCATGTACGGAGCGGACGGCCCCCGACGCATCCACAGTCAGCGGCGCGCCGAACCGGTCGGTCACCGTGACCGTCACGCCGTTCTCCGCCTCTTTCTCAGTCAGATGGAAGATCTCCACCACGAACCAGTCAAACGCCTGATCCTTCTCCGCCGCGATCCGGCCCATATCCGCCGCCTCGCCAGGACCCATCGGCATCCGCAGGTTCCACAGCTTCCCGGTACGGACGCTTCGAAGCGCATAGAACCCGCCGTCCCACGCCTCCTTCACGAACACGTCCGGCGTATCGGAAAGCACAAGTCCTCCGTCGTCAGCAATGGCAACCGCCTGGTCTCCGCATCGGAACACCACCCGGTCCCAGCCGTCCACGCAGACGCTTCCCTCACCCAGAAGCTCCGCCACGCCGTCCTTCAGGGTCTTCCGATACGGAGGCTCTCCGCCGTACCAGTCCTGATACCAGGCGTCCGAAAGCGGTCCGATGATGGCCAGGTCCTTCGCGGACATGCAGCGGTCCAACGGCAGGGTGTTATTCTCATTCTTCAGAAGGATCACAGCCTCCCGCGACAGCTGGCGGCAGACCTCCTCGCTCTCCTTCGAGAGAAGATCGGCCTCGGTCACATTGTCATAGGGGTTGCGGACCGGCTCGTCATAGATGCCCAGGCGCAGCTTGGTGCGGAACATGTTGCGGACAGCCCGGTCCACCTCCGCCTCGGTCATCAGGCCCAGCTCCCATGCCTCCTTCGCCGCCGCGGTCACGCCCTCCTGGCTCTCCGACATTGCGTCCACGCCGGCCCGGATCGCGTTCGCCACGGTCTCCGCATGGGTTCCGTAATAGTGATGGGCATCCGCCACCATGCTCATGGCTCCGCCGTCGCTGACCGCGTGCTTTAAGCCGTACTGGTCCTTTAGGATCTCCTGTACCTCCCGGTTTAAGATACCGGGGGTTCCGTTGATCTTATTGTAAGCCGTCATGGCCGCCTCGGCGCCGCCGTCCTGGATGGCGCGGCGGAACGGCTCCAGATAGAGCTCGTATTCATTGCGGGGATCGATGGAAGAATTCTTCCAGCCGCGTCCCTCCTCCACATTGTTGGCGTAGAAATGCTTCAGGGTGCTGGCAATCCGCAGATAATGTGGATCGTCTCCCTGCATGCCCTGAATATAGGCCGACGCCATCGCTCCGGTCAGGACCGGATCCTCGCCGTAGCCCTCCTCGTTCCTGCCCCATCGGGGATCCCGCTCCAGATCGATGGTCGGCGCCCAGCGGCTTAAGCCCCGATCCGGATGACGGTGGTAGATCACCCTGGTCTCGATACCGGTCACCTCTCCGGCCTTTCGGATCATCTCCGTATCCCAGGTAGCGCTCATGCCGATGGGTTGGACAAAGGATGTGGTCGGCTCCGCAATCTTCAGATCGTTCTGATCGTTTCTCGCCTCCACGCCATGGGCGGCTTCCCCGCCCACGTTCATGCCTGGGATCCCCAGCCGCTCCAGATCCGGAACGCTGGACGCCAGGCAGCTTAATTTCTCCTCGATCGTCATCTCGCTCATCAGCCAGTCCAGACGCTTCTCAACAGGCAGAGACGCGTCCCAAAACGGTGTATTTCTTTTGCTCTCCATTCCATAAACCTCCTCGCTTCTAACCTTTCACGTCGAATTCCATGACAAACGGCGCTTCCCGCCGGCAGAGCTCCCACCTCGGAAGCCCTTCGCCGTTGGGATCACCGGTCTTCATGAAATTCGTCCAGTACCCAAGCATCCGTTCGCTCAGCTCTCTGTCCGCCTCCGTAAGCGGCCTCCAGCACCGGTTAAGCGTCCCGAACATGTACCAGAGCTCCGCGGAATGGAACGCCCCCGCGTCGTCCCCGGGCAACTGTCTGGTAAAATAATACACATACGAAGGATTCTGCCGCAGCGCTTCCATCCGTTCGCTGAACGCCAGACAGCCCTCAAAAAGCGGTCCCCTCTCGCCGTCCGCCGTATCCTTCTCCGATATCATAATGTCATTTTTATTGCTTCCAAGCAGATACGGGATATTCCTGATCTTCTTCTGATCGACCGTCTCATAATATCCCTGCTTCAACACATAGCCGTCTATATTGGGCATAAATACAAGCCATTTCCCCATCCTGACCAGCTCCTGCTGAAGCTTGTCCATGGTCTCCCCGATCTGTGAAACCGTCATGGCTCGCAGCTGTGCCAGATCCCGGGCGCCGCTGAGCCGTACGAAAAGCTCTCCGTAGCTTTCGGCCTCCGACAGAGGCATGTCGCTGTGGAGTCCCTTTCCGTAGCTGCCGCCGCTCTGCATAATGGCTCTGGCAGCCATATCTCCGATCAGCTCCGAAGACACCAGCGTCTGAACGCTCATCGCTCCGGCCGACTGCCCGAAAATCGTGATGTTCTCCGGGTCGCCTCCAAAAGCGCCGATATTCTCACGGACCCATTTCAGCGCGGCCAGCTGGTCCAGGATCCCGTAATTGCCGGAGATTCCCATCCCGCTCTCCTCGCTCAGCCACGGATGCGCCAGAAAACCGTAGACGTTCAGCCGGTAATTGACGGTGACCAGGATCACGCCCCGCTTCGCGTAAGCCTCCCCGTCGAACTCCATTTCACTCCCATATCCGTTCATAAAAGCGCCGCCATGGATCCAGAACGCCACCGGAAGCTTTCCCTCTCCGCGCTCCTGCGGCGTCCAGATGTTCAGATACAGGCAGTCTTCGCCGGCCGGCACCTGATATTCCGGCACCTCATAGAATTCCTTTCCGTAAAAACCGCCTCCGCCATCCCCCTGCAGCGCCTTCGCGGAAAAATGATCCGCCTCGTAGATCCCGTCCCAGCCTTCCGTCTCCTGCGGCGGTCTCCACCTGAGCCCGCCGACCGGCGGCTTCGCGTAAGGAACGCCTTTGTAAACGATCACGCCGTTCTGCACAACTCCCCGGATCCTTCCCTTTGCCGTCTCCGCAATCACATTCATATGACCGTTTCCTCCTTCTGGCAGAAAATGCCTTCTCTCCTTTTCATTTTACATGACCGGCAGCACACTTTCAAGCCTGACTTTCTCCGTGCGGCTTTTGCGGTGCTGAACTGCAAAGGGACCCGACACCATACGATGTCAGGTCCCTAAGCTCATTTTCTGCAGAACAAGCCGCCATGATTCAACGTGTTGCAGACAAACCGCACCCGCAGGAAATAGTCCGGCTGCTTAATCGATCTGAATCTTAAATACCACCGGCATCTCGCTTTCGATCATCTGCGTCTTCACGATGAGGCCGTCCTGATCCCTCGTCCATTCCGGCGCTTTCTCATATCCCAGCACTTCCACCGATTTGATGATGCCGTGGAAATTCGGCGCATGGGAAGCGTCCGCCTCGGCCAGCGAACGGATGCAGACGGTATCCCTGCCCTTCATGTTCAGGCAGGTCGCGTAGAGATAGCCACCGTTTACGGTAAACCGGATATCCTCCGCGGTGTAGCCCTTGTCTTCCGAATCCGCGAACTGTCCCTCCACGATCTTCGTAGGACCTTCCGCTGACTTTCTCCAGATCTTGGAGCCGTAAATGGCCTCACCGTTCACCTTCATCCACTCTCCGATCGCAAGCAGGATCTTCCGGTCCTCGTCCGGGATCGTTCCGTCCGCCTTCGGCCCGATATTCAGAAGCAGGCGGCCGTTCTTGCTGACGATATCCACCAGATCGCGGACGATCTGCTGCGGGGTCTTGTAAACATTTCCTTCCGTATAGCACCAGGAATTGTTGGCCACAGAGGTGTCCGTCTGCCAGACGTAGGGCTTGGCGTCGGCAAACTGTCCCCGCTCCACGTCGATGACGGCGGTTCCGAAATCAAAGGCGTCGTGCTTATAGTTGATGACCACTTCCTCGCCCCATTCTTCCGCCCGGTTGTAGTAATACGCGGCGAATTTCCGCAGATAGGGCTTCACGCTGCTGTGCTGGATCCACCAGTCGAAATAGATGATCCTCGGACGGTAGCGGTCCACCAGCTCACAGCAGCGGCAAAGCCAGTCGTTAAGGAATTCTTCCGTAGGCGTCGGCTCGGAATACAGGTCGAAATGATCCTCCGGCTCCTTCATGGCGGGCCAGTAGAAATCCCCCCGCTTTAAGGGTTCTTTGATATCGGAGTCGAACTCCTTGCCATGGCTCATGAAAAACCAGTGCTCCACCCGGTGCGTGGAAGCGCAGGGATAGAGACCCGCCGCGCGGCAGGCGGCGTGAAGCTCGCCCAGGACGTTCCGGTGCGGTCCCATTTTCACCGCGTTCCAGTCGGAAAGGGCGCTGTCATACATCTGGAAGCCGTCGTGATGCTCGGCTACCGGCACCACATACTGGGCGCCGGCCTCCTTAAAGAGGCTGATCCACGCCTCCGGATCGAACTTTTCCGCGCGGAACATCGGAATGAAGTCCTTGTATCCGAAGTCCTTATGGGGGCCGTACGTCGCGACATGGTGCTCGAATTCCCGGCTGCCCTGAATGTACATGTTTCGGGAATACCACTCGCTGCCGAAAGCAGGCACGGAGTAGACGCCCCAGTGGATGAAGATGCCGAATTTGGCCTTCTCATACCACTGCGGAACGTGATACTGCTGAAGGGACTCCCAGGTGTCCTTGTAGCGGCCGTTCGCAATGACCTCGTCGATGGTTTTCAGATATTCCTGCATACGTAATCTCCTCCTTTATGGATCGCTTTGTATTTGCTGCATTGTCCTGCATAATACGGTTCCTTCCGATTCGGCGCCGGGGCTGCCCGGCGTCTCATATGCGCACGAACGGTTCCGGCCGCTCACAGCCGGATCCGACGGTCACGAATTCTCCCGACTCGCCGCTCGTCAGCATCGCATGGAGCACATCCAGCACGTGAACCGCCAGCTCCGCATCCGTTCTGGCCTTCCGTCCGGTCCGCGCCGCGTCTGCCAGCTCCGCGGCGCCAAGTCCCCGGCTCTCTTCGCTGTATTGGTTTACCGGCTCCAGCTTCTCAGGCACAGGCGGCTTTCGAAGATCCTCCGGATCTCGCAGAAGCGTCACATCGCCGCCGAACTGATTCGGATCCGTCAGGTACAGGATCCCCTTTGTTCCGTAAATGGCGAAGAACGACTGATCCTCCCGCACGCTGTCCGAATTTACCATAAATGTCCCTGCGACCCCGCTCTTCATCCGCAGGATTGCGGATACCTCGCTCTCATTCGGCGTATCCATCACCTTGCCGTAATCCGGACTCTGCGGAAGGATATTGACATGGGTCGGATACGGAGCGCGCACCATGGCGGCCACCCGGTCCACCGGTCCCAGAAGACTGACGAGCGCCGTGACGTAATATACCGCATAATCATAGCAGACGCCGGCACCCGGTTCCCGCAGAAACGGAAACAGGCTCAGAAGCAAGTCGTTGCTTCGGTTCGCCGCGATCGCGAAGGACGTGATCTCCCCGATCACCCCGTCGTCGACCGCCTTCCTAGCCGTCTGCACGGCGGCGCCCAGGAAGGTATCCGGCGCGCAGCCAAGGTACAGTCCCTTTTCCTTCGCCAGCGCCGCAAGCTCTCCCGCCGTGCACGGATCATCCGTCATGGTCTTCTCCGTATAGACATGCTTTCCGGCCAGCAAAGCCTTCCTGATAATCTCATAGTGAGCCCCCACCGGCGTCAGGTTCAGGACCATATCTATGGACGGATCTGCCAGCATTTCCTCCAGGGAACAGGCTGCGATCCCATATTCCTGCGCTTTCTTCTCCGCCCTCTCCCGGTGAGCCGCGCAGACCGCAACCACCTCCAGGGACGGAAAGCTCTTCTGGATCGTGCCGATATAGCGGCCGCTGATCGCGCCCGCTCCTATGATCCCGATATGAAACCGTTTCTCCATTTGACGTCCCCCTTTCCTTCTTTTCTGATTCGGACTCCTGCCGCCTTCTGGCGCCGCACAGCGCGCGCCATGCCTGAAAGCATGACGCTCTGCTTCCGGGCGCTTTATGCAATGGCAGAAAACCCATCTGTGTCCACCCGCCACAACCGGTCTGCCTCCGCCGATTCCCGCAGGCAGAGCCGCACGTTCGCCATATCGCTGTAATCCACGAACCGGGCCGCCTCTTCCGCGTCCACGCCGGTCAGGATCCGGCGGGCGATCAGACGCTGCCGCAGGAAATCCTCATCCGCCACCAGGCGTACGGTATAGTCCGCATAGGCCTTCAGCTCCTTCCAGCCTGGCCGGTTCAGCAGCAGGTAGTTTCCCTCCAGCAGGATCACCTCGCCCGTGATGCGGACCGCGTTCTCCCGCGGATCGTGGAGCAGACGGTCATATTCCGGCCAGCCGCAGGTCTCTCCTACCGCCACACGGCGGATCCGATCGGTCAGGCGCTCCAGATCAAAGGTTTCCGGCGCGCCCTTCACCCGCACCATGGGGATCTCCTCGCCTCCGCGGACGATAGTATGGGTCAGAAGATAGTCCTGATAACGGTGGAAACCGTCCATTCCGATCGTCGTGACCGGCGCGCAGCCCTCCGTCCCTGCCGCCAGCTCCTCCAGAAAACTCAGAAGTGTACTCTTGCCTGCCCCCGGAGGGGCCGCCAGAAACATAAGGACCCGCCTCCCCTTCTGCTCTCTCAGCTGCGTGAGCGTCTTCAGCAGCGGAAGGAAAAGCCCGGAAATATTCTCTTCGCTGAACCTTACCGTGCATTTGATTCCGTTGATCTCCGTCTCATAGGTCATCGTCAGCTTCCTTTCCGGTCCCCGCCTTCTCCCACAGAAGCAGGTTGTCCTCAAACCGTGCCGTGACCCGTCCGGTATCCTTAAGCCACGACAGATATGACCGCACCGTACTTCCCACCAGCACGTACTGCTGGGCGTTCATGACCAGGCCGTAACCGTCGAACAGCCGCTTAAGGACCGCCTCGAAGCAGAGCGGCCCGGCGCAGGTCTCCGCGATCTTCTCCGCCACCTCCAGGGTCCTGTCGATATTATACTGTGCCAGCGACGCGATGTCCGCTGCCGCTTCCGCGTGAGCGGGCACGAACATCCGGGCCGTCATGTTCTTCACCGTTTCCAGAGTCTTAAGATAGGCTCCCACGTCATAGAGATAACCGATCTTATACTTGTCCAGGGTCTCACGGCTGGACAGGCAGTCCGCCAGATACACCACGCCGTCATCCGTGCGAAAACCTGTCATATCGAACGCGTGACCCGGAAGAGGGAACATCTCAAGTCCATCCGGAAGCGACGCCTCCGTCAGCTCCTCCGCATCGCTCTCCTGCGCCATCAGGAACTTATTGCGCAGCTCCTTAAACGGATAGCCGCCGTACAGAAGCGACGGCTCCAGCACCGGATGTCTGGTGAAGTCCAGCTCGATTCCCGGCGCATAGATCCTGCAGCCCGTCTGAGCCTGAAGATACCTGCACCCGCCGATGTGATCCGCATGGGAATGGGTGCAGTAAATCGCGGTCAGATGCCAGCCGTTCTTATCCAGGATCTGCCGCACCTTGCGGCCGGCGTCTTTGTCGCTGCCGCTGTCGATCAGGCAGACGTCGGAATCCGAACACCTGACGACGCCGATACGGGCAGGACACTGGATATAGTATGACTTTTCGGTGATCTGGATCAGTTCGTACATGGCAGATTTCTCCTTTTCTTTCCTACATCTCCATTATATACCGGAACCGCCGCTATGTCATCTGAATTTGTCTGCTAATCCATAATTTCATCCATAATTCCCGTATCATCCGCTATTCTGTTTTTCTCTCTCATATGATAGGATAAGCCAGGAAGCGACTGTGTTGCAAGGTGGTAAGCCTCCCGGCTTTTAAAAGAAGGGAGGTGATGCATATGGATCTGTACGAAGCATTAAGCCTGCTTTTTCTGGGCGGTACGTTCCTTGTTGCATTGCTTGCCTATATTGATAGGACCAACAGGCAAAAATAAATAAGCCTACCTTGTACTTGACGGTCTAGGTAGGCTTATAATTAATCCTCACGGAGGTCAACCACTTTGTGGGCGGTCGCTTCGCTTAATTACACAATATCATATTTTATATGAATTTGCAAGACCAACTTTCCGGGCTCATTCTTTCGCACCGCTCACGATTCCGTAGTACGCTCCCGCCGTCATTTTATACACTGCCGCATAGCACACGCCGTACACTAAAAAGCACAGCTGGGCCATCCGCACGAAGAGCGACAGATCCACGGAGCCGAACAGCCGCAGAAGCTGCCACAGCAGCGGGAACGCGAAGATGAGATGGATCCCGGCGAACACAAGCGGCAGGAAGAACACCGTCAGGATCTGGGAGTTGATGCTTCTGCGGATCTCCCGCTTCGTCATGCCCACGCTCTGCATGATACCGAAACGCGCCTGGTCCTCATAGCCCTCGGAGATCTGCTTGTAGTAAATGATCAGCACCGACGCGATGACGAACACGATGCTCAGCAGCAGCCCCAGAAACAGCAGTCCGCCGTCCATCATCAGACTGTACCGCCGTTCCACGACACGCATATTGATGTCCGCGCCCCGGATCTTCGTCCCGGTCGCCAGACGTATCCGCTCGATCGTATCCCCGGCCCGCGACGCCTCGGCCCTGGCCGTCGCCTCGTCGTCTCCGCCTTCAATGTCGTATTCGCAGACCCACTCCGGATAAGCCCATGGCTGACCATTTTGGCATGTCATATCGCAGAAAGCGCCGGCAGCGGCGTCCAGATCCTTTACCACCACGTCCATCAGGGACATGGCGCTTAGCTCGGAACGGAACCCGCTCTCGAAGAAATCGTTCAGCTCCGCTTTCACGCGCCAGCTTCCGCCCTCCGTAACCGCAAATGTATCCCGGCCGTATTTCCCGCCATAACAGTAGATCAGGCACTCGTCGTCCGCCAGGTCCGCGTCCGTTCCCATCAGTTCGTTGAAATCCTCCAGCGAGAAGAACTGGATCACCCGGCCCGTGGGATCCGCGGCGCCCATCACCCATCGGTCCATATCGATCGAATATCCGCCGTCTAAGGGAAGACCGTACGTTTCCACCTTGCGGTAGATCCGGATGTTCTGCCGGACCGGAGCCGCGGTCTCAGACCATTTCGCAGCGCTCCCGGACAGCTCCGCGCCGGCTGCTTTGGCACCGGACAATTCCGCACCGGCGCCGGTCCCCGCCTCCTCCGCTGCAGCCGGAACAGTCCCCGGATCCACCGTCATCGCATCCTCCAGCTGGTCCGCAAACTCCCGCTTAAGCCCCTCGCTTCCGTTCAGCTCCACATCCATATCGATATGCCGCGGAAAACGCTCCCGTACCGACGTCTCATCCCCCACATAGAGCGCCACCGTACAGGACAGCATGACCAGGATCATGGTGCTTAAGATACAGATGGAAGCCAGCCCGGCCCCGTTTCGCTTCATCCGGTAGACCATGGACGACACCGACACGAAATGATTCGGCTTATAGTAGTACCTCTTGTTCCTCTGCAGCATCCTGCAGAATGTGACCGATCCGGCGATAAACAGGATATAGGTTGCCGCGATCACCATAAGTACCGCCGCCACAAAGACCAGGATCGCCTGCAGCGGATCCTTGATCGTTACCGCCAGATAGTAAGCGCTTCCCAGAAGCAAAAGTCCGAACATGGCCGTCAGCCGCTGCGCCTTCGGCGGCTTCTCCCCCACCTGCGTGCTCTGCAGAAGCTCCAGCGGATTCAGCCGCCAGACCCGCCATATGGTGCAGATCAGCAAAAACAGATAGATCTCCAGGAAAAACCGCAATGTCAGGGCCAGGGAGCGGACGCTTACGGTCATCGCGTAGCCGGTGTCCAGCTTCAGGATATAGAAGAAGCCCAGCTCCGCCAGCTTCGAGAAAAGGATGCCCAGAAGCAGACCTCCACCTATGGCAATGGCAGAGGAAAATACGCTTTCCCAGATCATGATGCGGGTCAGATTCCTTTTATCCATTCCAAGCACGTTGTAAAGGCCGAATTCCCGGCTCCGCTGGCGGATCAGGAACGAATTCGTGTAGAAGAGAAACAGCAGCGCGAAGAACCGGATCACGATACCGCCCAATCCCATGAACAGCTGTACGAAATCCCCGCCCCGCACTTCATTGACAATGGGCGAGCTCTCCAGAAAATGCAGCAGATAATGGATCATCACCATGATGCTTCCGGCCATCATGTAGGGTGCGTAAAGCCTGCGGTTCTTGCGGATACCCTCGGCTGCCAGCCTTCGGTACAGATGGATCTTCATCGGCGATCACCGCCTGTCTGTAGCATGATCAGCGTATCGGAGATCTTCTCGTACATCTGGCTCTCGGAGGCGCTGCCACGGTAGATCTGGTGGAACACCTCCCCGTCCTTGATAAACAGCACCCTGCCCGCGTGGCTGGCTGCCTTGACCGAATGGGTGACCATGACGATGGTCTGGCCGGCGGCGTTGATCTGACCGAACAGCGCCAGAAGCTCGTCGGTGGAACGGGAGTCCAGGGCCCCGGTCGGTTCGTCGGCCAGGATCAGCTTCGGCCCGGGGATCAGCGCCCTGGCGACGGCGGCGCGCTGCTTCTGGCCGCCGGACACCTCGTAAGGATATTTCTTCAGGATCCCGTCGATGCCGAGCTGAGCCGCGATAGGCTTTATGCGGGCCTCCATCTCCTCGTGGGATCTTCCGGCCAGCACCAGAGGCAGATAGATATTATCCTCAATGGAAAAGGTATCCAGAAGATTGAATTCCTGGAAGACAAAGCCCAGATTGTCACGGCGGAAGGTCGCTACCTGCGACTCCTTAAGCTTCGCCAGATCCTGACCGTCCAGAACCACCATGCCGGCGGTGGGCCGGACCAGGGCCGCCAGAATATTGAGAAGCGTGGTCTTGCCGGAACCGGACTCGCCCATGACGGCCACGTATTCTCCCTGCTCCACCGAGAAGCTGACATTTTTCAGCGCCTCGACCTTCGTACCGCCGAAACGGGACGTGTAGATTTTCTTCAGATTGTTTACCTGTAAGATCGCCATTGAAACTGCTTCCTCCTGTCATGTGGATACCGCGCTGCCTTCCCCGGCAGGGTCCGGATCAGAAACGAAACGGGCCGCGGTATCCGGATTCGTACAGCCCGAACCGGACGCGTTCTTCGGCTGGTTCCTCCGAAACCGGACGCGGCAGACAGGTACGGAAAAGGGGAAATTGCTGCCATACGTTTCCGGAACGGAGACGGAAAACGGCCCGGACGGACTGTACGATAACCATTATAGGATCTGCGGAAGGAAATCTCCATGGAATCGGCTTACAGTTTGACATGACAGACTTACAATCCTGTAAGAAATGAAACGACCGGCTGAGGTTCACTCCGGCCGGACATTCTTCTGCGTTACGTCGATCCGAATCACGGTGCCTTCTCCGGGCTCTGACTGCGCGGATATGGAATGACCCAGATTTTCACAGATGCGGCGGCAGAGGTAAAGTCCCAGACCGCTGGCCTTTTTATCGGTACGGCCATTATAACCTGTGTAACCTTTTTCAAATATCCGCGGCAGATCCTCCGGCGCGATCCCGATCCCGGTGTCGCGGATACAGAGAATCCCAGGCGTCTCCAGGCGGATGTCGATCCCGCCGGATCTCGTGTATTTAAGGGAATTGGAGAGAATCTGCCCGATAACGAAGCAGAACCATTTCTCGTCGGTGACTATGGTGATCCCGGTCGGCTCGAACTGAAGCCGCAGGTTACGGCGGATAAACTGGGAGGCGAACTTCCGGACGGCCTGGCGGATCATTTCGTCCAGACCGCAGGGTCTGAACACATAGTCGGTGGAATCGGAATCCAGCCGCAGAAAGGCCATGACCATCTCCACGTACTGCTCGATGCGCTGCAGGTCCTCTCCGACCAGACGGGCGAAATCGCTGTCCTCATTCTGCATATTCAGCCGGATGGAGGCGATCGGCGTCTTGATCTGGTGGGCCCAGACCGTATAGTAATCGATCATGTCTTCGTAACGCTGATTCAGAAGCTCCGTCTGCCTGAACTGCTCCGCTGTAAACAGGCGAAAAAGCTCCTGATAATCGGCTTCTGCCTGACTGTCCGCGGCCGGAAACGGTCCCGCAGAGCCGTCCGCCTGCCGGGCCTTTCGCACGTCGGCCACATTCTGCGCCCACACCGCCTCAGCAAGAAGCTCCCGGGACTCTTCCAGACGCGCAAGCTGCTGATGCCTGTGCCAGACACGGCGGCTGTCATACCAGAAGGCCGCAAGCCCCAGAACGCCGCAGAGCAGCGCCGGATACAGCGCCGCTCCCACAGGCAGATGATAAAGGACGAACACGACGGCGAAGACCGCGCAGAACAGGATATAGAGAAGAATGCTGCGGAAATGGAACCGCAGATAATGAAGATAAAAACCAAGCGCAGTCTCTTCGCCGTTTCCTCCGTTCATTTTCTCTCATCCCTTTTCCTCATTCTTCTAGTTCACGATATAGCCTACGCCGAACTTCGTTCCGACAAAGTCCTTAAGTCCCGCCGCGTCCAGCTTCTTCCTGAGCCGGTTTACATTGACGGTCAGCGTGTTCTCATCCACATAGCTGTCAGTCTGCCACAGACGCTCCATCAGCTTCTCGCGGCTGACCACCTTTCCCCTGGATTCCATCAAAGACAGCAGGATCCGGTATTCATTCCTGGACAGCTCCACCTTCTGATCCTGATAATACAGGGACTGGTCTCCGGTATTCAGCACCGCTCCCCGATGCTCCAGGATCGGCGCGCTGCCGCCGAAATCATAGGTCCGGCGGAGCAGCGCCTGAATCTTCGCCATCAGCACCGCCTGATCAAAGGGCTTGGCGATGAAATCATCGCCGCCCATATTCATGGCCATGACGATGTTCATATTGTCCGACGCCGACGAGATGAAGATGATCGGGACCTTCGAGACGGCGCGGATCCTCTCGCACCAGTAATATCCGTTGTAGAACGGCAGGGCGATATCCAGAAGCACCAGCTGCGGATCACAGGCCGCGAACTCCGCCATCACATTGGCAAAATCCACGTCGTATTTTGCCTCGAGTCCCCACTGGGCCGCCTGCTGCCCGATCGCTTTGGCGATTCCCGGATCGTCTTCTATGATCAGAATCCTGTACTTCATCATGTCTCTCCTCTGTCGCAGCCAGGCCGTTTCTGACCATGCGGGCGCGGGCTGTCCTAATCTATTCCACTTCCACCAGCTCGTACTCTCTGCTGCCGATCCCCAGCGCAGCGGCGGCTTCGATGGTATGGACGCCGTTGCGGCTCTCGATCCGCTCCAGAAGATGCCCCTGGCCGGGATCGTCCTTCGCCGCATAGACCAGATCCAGACATGCCTGGTCGATCGCCACCGGGTCGAGGCTTACCAGAATACCGATATCCTTCATGCAGGGATCCTCTGCCACATCGCAGCAGTCACAGTCAACGGACAGATTCTTCATCACGTTCACATAAGCCATGTTGTTATCGCCGAAGTACTTCACCACGCTGGAAGCGGCGTCCGCCATGGATTCCAGAAACGAATCATGGTCGGCGGTCCAGATCTGATCCGGGTCGCCCGCTCCGTGGATCCACGCCTTGCCGTACGAAGAAGCCACGCCGATGGACAGCTGCTTTAAAGCCCCTCCGAAACCGCCCATGGGATGTCCCTTGAAATGAGACAGCACCAGCATGGAATCGTATTTCGCCAGATCCTTTCCCACGTAGTTCTTCCGGATCCGTCTTCCGTCCGGAATCTCAAGCACCATGTCCGGGCCCTCCGCATCCATCAGATCCACGTCGAAGAAGTCGTTCCAGCCATGCTCCTTAAGCGTCTTCAGATGGCGCTTCGTGGTGTCGCGGGAGCCCTCGTAAGCCGTGTTGCACTCCACGATCGTTCCGCCTACGGCTTCCACCACCGGCTTCCAGAAATCAGGCCGCAGGAAATTCTGGTTGCCCTTCTCTCCGGAATGCACCTTGACGGCCACCTTTCCCGGCAGCTTTCTGTCTAAAAGCCGGTACATCTCCAGTACCTTCTCCGGGGTGATCGTCCTTGAAAAATAAACCTTTGCGCTCATGTATCATACCTCCTTACTGCATGTTCGCTGTTTCTATTATAATCTCATCACCGGTTTTTTCAACCGGTTTCGGGAATCAGATTCCCATCCGCCGCAGGATCCCCTCCAGGTCAACGCCAGGATGCGTCGCATAGAGCCGGCAGATCTGCTCCGTCAGCTCATAGCTTAATCCGGTCCTTGCGGCGATCTCCGCAATCGGACGTCCGCGATTCATATCCTTTATGACACGGGGGATCAGATCCTGGATGTTCGCGGGAATCCTCCCGGTATCCTCCGCAGGGCCTGCTTCGGTCGCCTGTCCGGCTTCGGCCGTCTCCCAGGCGCTTGCGGCCGTGCGCCTGCGCACGGTTGCACACCGCCGGATTTCGCCGCCTTTGCGGGGAAGGTCAAGACGTTCCACACGGCAGACGCCGTTCTCACCGGTTTCCAGCACCGCCATCGTAACCGGCTGGAAGAATCTTCCCGGTCCGCAGCTGCCCGGATTCAGCCAGAGCCGGCTGCCCTCGCAGATCTCCTCATACCGGTGGGAATGCCCGTAAACCACCACATCCGCGTTGCCTGTGTCCTGCGTAAGCTGCTTCCGGTCGTGGATCATGACAAAGGTCAGACCGCCCAGGGTCACCTCAAGCGTCTCCGGGAGCTGCTCTGCCCACGCTCCGTCATTATTCCCGCGCACGGCGGAGACCGGCGCGATCTGCCCCAGCCGGTCCAGGATCTCCTGCCGGTCGACGTCGCCTCCATGCAGGATGGCGCTGCACCCGCGAAGTGCCTCCGCCACCTCCGGCCTGAGAAGTCCATGGGTATCCGACAGGATCCCGATCCGAACTCTTTCCGACATGATATCCGACCTCCCATCATCCTCATGGTACCGCCGCCGCGTCAGCGGCTCTTAAGCCACGTCCGTTCAGTGATCGAAGGTCTTCGAGACCAGCTTAAGGTTCTCGATCACCGGCAGATGCTGCGGGCACACGCTCTCGCACTGTCCGCAGCCGATGCAGTCTCCTGCCCTGCCGGACTGCATTGCCAGCACATCATAGCTGGCGAAGCTGGCCGTCCAGCCCTTTTCCTCCATATTCTCCCGCTTCACCGCGTTATACAGCGAGAAATACTGCGGAATGGCGATCTTCATCGGGCAGCCGGACGTACAGTAGGCACAGCCCGTGCAGGGAATGGCGGTCTGGGCGTTGATGATGGCCGCGGCCTGGCGGCAAAGCTCCTTCTCCTCCCCGGTAAGCGGCTTAAAGTCGTTCATACAACGGATATTGTCCTTCATCTGTTCGACATCCGACATTCCGGACAGTACTACCATGACATGCTCAAGCGACGCCGCGTACCGAAGCGCCCAGCTCGGCACGGAGCTGTCCGGATCATGATCCTTAAACAGCTTCTCCGCCTCCTCGGGAACGCGGGCCAGCGTACCGCCCTTCACCGGCTCCATGACGATCACCGGCTTGCCGTGCTTTACCGCCGTCTCATAGCACGCCCGGGACTGCACCCATTCGCTCTCCCAGTCCAGATAATTGATCTGCAGCTGTACGAATTCCATCTCCGGATATTTCGTCAGAAGCTCATCCAGCAGTTCGGCGGAATCATGGAAGGAGAATCCGGCGTGACGCACAAGCCCCTGGGCTTTCTTCTCCAGAAGCCAGTGGAAGCAGTCATATTTCTCATACTTCGGAAGCATCGCCCCCTCGATCCCGTGCAGCAGATAGTAGTCAAAGTATCCGGCTCCCGTCTGCTTCAGCTGCTCGTGAAAGACCCGGTCCCGATCCTCAAAGGAATCGAAGAAGCCGGCGTGAAGCTTGGTCGCCAGCGTAAAGCTGTCCCTCGGGTAGCGGTCTACCAGAACCTCCTTCGCCACGCTCTGGCTTGCAAATCCGTTATACATGATGGCGGTGTCGAAGTATGTATAGCCGTTCTGCATAAACAGATCCACCATTTCCTTAACCTGCTCAATATCCACGTCGGCCGCATTTGTCTTGTCATTCACAGGCATTCGCATGAGTCCAAAACCCAGTTTTTTCATGATGTTCCTCCTTTTATTTCAGGGCGTAAGGCGCCCTTTCTTTCCAATAACCAGGGACCGCAGGCTTATCTTCCGGATCCGGAAATGTTCCAGAATGTCTCAATATCGCTCTTTGGAAGCCGTCTGACAAATTCTGCCTTCAGCGTCAGAAACTGCTCCAGCTCGACCATGACCTGAAACAGGACGGCTCTCCGCTCGAATTCCTCCCGGTTCTGCGGAAGCGGATCCCGGCGGATGACTGCCTTGCGTTCATCCAGCTCCTTAAGAAGCTCCTCCGCATTGTTGTATTCATGAAAGCTTTCGCTGATATGCCGCATGAAGTCCGCGACCTGCGCGGCGTGAGCGGGAAGCGGATAAGACGCGCGCATCTCTTCCAGGCGGTTCAGATGCTCCCCGATCCGCTCCATGACCAGAAGCTGCGTGCGCCTGAGATTCATGTAGCTTAGTTTACAAAGGGCGAAAGGTTGCGTTGTATGGCGGCGCTTATGCGCCGTCATATCTTCCAAACGATGTTGATACTTTCGCTTGTGGCGTAAATTGCGGAAATCATCAAATCCACCACCCGCCGCTTATCGTCAAAGTCCACTTCTTCCCATGTATCCAGATAGCCGGAAATTTCTTTGACCTGTTCCGGGCTGATGGTATCCACACTCAACTCCGCTATCTTTTTGACAAGCTCCTGCTTGCGTCCATCCAATTCTTCAATCTTGCTGTTCACATAGGAGAGCAGGATGGGGTTAGCCCCGGTCAGCGTGTCAATGAGCGTTTCGATTTCATGCTGGACTTGTGCGAGTTCCACTTGCAGGGCGGTCAGCTTCGGATTGGACTTCATGGCATTTTTCCGCCCCTTGATGGTCTGGAATGGTTTTAGCTTTTTTACCATAGCGGCATAGATAATAGCTTCCGTATCGGGAATACGGAGCGTCCCCGCACCCTCACAGCTTTTGTTATCGGAACGCTTACTGCAACGGAAGTACCACCGCCCATAACTGCCCTCGGCTTTTAACGCTTTCTGGCACCTGCCACATTTGATTTTTCCAGCTAACCAAGTATTGACCGCCTTTCGTCCCGCCTGATAACTGGCGTTGGCTAAAATCTTCTTTCGGCATTTCAGCCACAGTTCAGAAGAAACCAAGCCCTCGCTGGGAGCCATAACCAGCGTATGCCCTTGCAGATTGTGTTTGGTGTCGCCTTTCATTCCCCGGCCACGATAGAAGTAGCACCCATTTGTGCCCGTAAAGTCAGCGGCGTCATTGATGATGACCGTCCCCTGACTTTTGAAAAACTCATAAATATCAAGGTCAGCCTTGACATAAATGGGATTGCACAAAAGGCTTGCGAGTGCCGGACGGGAAAAATCTTTAATACCATGCTCCGCAAAATGCCGGACAATATCGCCGTAGGAAGTTCCTGGCTCGGCGTACATCTCAAACATCAATTTGACCTGTTCCGCTTCTTCGGGATTTGCCACTAACTTCTTTGTATTGATACCGTCTATCTTGATTGGCTCCGTGTGAAACCCATAGGGAGCTTTGCCGCCCATGCGGAACCCCTTTAGGCTTCGTGAGTAGTAGGAATCGGCCACCCGCTTCTGTATCGTTTCCCGTTCAAGCTGGGCGAACACGATACAGATATTCAGCATGGCCCGCCCCATCGGGGTGGAGGTATCAAACTTCTCCGTAGAGGACACAAACTCCACATCGTACTGCTGGAACAGTTC
>CANQME010000003.1 GCA_947624815.1 uncultured Lachnospiraceae bacterium
TGCAGGTGTGGTTCAATGGTAGAACACTAGCCTTCCAAGCTGGATACGTGGGTTCGATTCCCATCACCTGCTCTTGCGCACTTCCGTGTGCGGCGGGCCGTAAGCAGAGCGGCCGGTTGTCCGCATGACGGAGGGCGGGAGTCTGAGTCTGTAGCTCAGCCGGATAGAGCAACGGCCTTCTAAGCCGTGGGTCGGGGGTTCGAATCCCTTCAGGCTCGTTTGTAATTTGATATGGTGGGTATAGCGCAGCTGGTTAGCGCGCCAGATTGTGGCTCTGGAGGCCAAGGGTTCGAATCCCTTTATCCACCCTGAGTAAGATGAAAGCCGGAAGGTTTTCATCTTTTTATTTCCTCGCGAATCTCCTTGCCTGCCGGCGCTTTTTATGCTAATATAGTTATTGCTTTTGATGTTGTTGGGCCATCGCCAAGCGGTAAGGCACAGGACTTTGACTCCTGCACTCGTTGGTTCGAATCCAACTGGCCCAGTTTGTGAAACGGCCGGAATCCCAGATTTATCACAGGGGCTTGCGGCCATTTCGTATCTTTGGCGGCTGCAACGGCCTGGGAGTCAGCGGCGCTAGCCGAGGCAGAAGGGCGGAAACGTCGGCGGCGCTAAACGAGGTTGAAGGGCGGAAGGCGTCGGCAGCACCGAACGGGGTGGAAGGGCGAATGCGTTGACGTTGGCCTAGGTGGAAGGACGGAAGGAGTCAGCGGCGCTAGCTGAGGCGGAAGGACGAAAGCCGGAGGCGTCAGAATAGAAGGAGCGACAGAATCATGAGCAGTTTCAGGAAGAAATACATTGGCGACCGGCAGTTTTACCGGATGGTCCTGACCGTAGCGGTTCCTATCATGATCCAGAACGGGATCACGAATTTCGTGAGCCTTCTGGACAATATCATGGTGGGGCAGGTGGGGACCGTGCAGATGTCCGGCGTGGCGATCGCCAATAACCTGATCTTTGTTTACAATATCTGTATTTTCGGCATGATCTCCGGCGCGGGTATCTTCGGGGCGCAGTTCTACGGACAGAAGAACCATGACGGCGTCCGCAGTACCTTCCGGTTCAAGCTGATCATCTGCGCGCTGTTCACGGCGGCTGCCATCGCCGTGTTTCTGGCGGGCGGCGGAGAGCTGATCTCGCTGTATCTGCAGGGAGAAGGGGCGGCGGAGGATATCGAGGCGACCTTTTTCTACGGCCGTCAGTACCTGAATATCATGTTGATCGGATTCGTCCCGTTCGCGATCGTGCAGATTTATTCCAGCACGCTTCGGGAGTGCAGCGAGACCTTTGTGCCCATGGCGGCAGGAGTGGCGGCGGTACTGGTGAATCTGGTATTCAACTATATCCTGATCTTCGGCCATTTCGGCGCGCCCCGGCTGGGCGCGGCGGGAGCGGCTTACGCGACGGTGCTTTCCCGTTTCGTGGAGTGCGCCGTTACGGTGGTATGGACTCACGCCCATGCGGAGAGGAATCCGTTTATCAGGGGCGCTTACCGCAGCCTTCGGATGCCCCGGTACCTGGTGGGTCAGATCGTTCGGAAGGGAACTCCGCTGATGTTTAACGAGGCCATCTGGTCCGTGGGAATGGCTGTGCTTCTGCAGTGCTACTCCTACCGGGGGCTTGACGTGGTGGCGGCGCAGAATATTTCCTCCACCGTGTCGAATCTGTTCAATGTGGTGTTCATGGCGCTGGGAAGCGCAGTGGCCATCATCATGGGGCAGCTTCTGGGCGCCGGAAAGATGGAGGAAGCGGTAGATCAGGACCGGAAGCTGATCTTCTTCTCCGTGGCGGTCTGTCTTGTCATGGGGTCTCTCATGTCCCTGGCGGCCCCGTTTATACCGAAGATCTACAATACGACCGAAAGCGTGCGCAGCCTGGCGGCTGTATTTATCCTGATCGAAGCGCTGTTCATGCCGGTCCACGCCTTTATTCATGCGTCGTATTTCACCCTGCGCTCCGGCGGGAAGACGGTCATCACCTTTTTCTTCGACGGCGTGTATGTATGGGCGGTCTCGATCCCGGTGGTCTATGCGGTGGGACATTTTACCGGTCTTCCCATCGTGCCGCTGTTCTTCCTCGGCAGGAGCCTGGACCTGATCAAATGCGCCATCGGCGCGGCGCTTCTGAAGCGGCGGGTGTGGGTGCATAATATCGTGGGATGAGCGCCGGCTTCGGATAAGCCCGCTGCTTTGAATGATCGCCTGGCTTCGGATTTTTATTGCGAAGCCGGGGAAAATGGTGTATAGTAGAAGCGATAACGCAGACGCGTGATCAGGCGGCTATGGTGGAATTGGCAGACACGGTAGATTTAGGTTCTACTCCGAGAGGGTGCAGGTTCGAGTCCTGTTAGCCGCATGGAAAAAGTGCCGTATTTTCGGTGCTTTTTCATTTTGCCAAACATAACCCCGGCGTCAAAGGCTTCAATCGTCGCGGGCTTTATCGGATGAAGCAATTCTATGAAACCTACAAGGACGATGAATTTGTGTCAGCACTGCTGACACAAATCAGCTGGACTGATCACCTTCTGATCATGTCTGGCTCAAAGTTCATCGAGGAACAGTATTTTTACATGGCGCCCTGCGTAAAGGAGCACTCTTCTTCCCGCGAGCTGGAGCGCCAGATGAACAGCGCCTTTCTTTGCCGATCGCAATGTTGTTTGGCAACACAGAAGAACGGTTCGGATCTGAACCGCTCAACTGCATTCTGAGACCGGCCACGACGTCGTTACCTTGAACACATCGTCGTCCAGTTCAACGGTCAGCTGGCCGCCCTGAAGCTCCGTGAAGCTCTTGGCGATGGCCAGACCCAGGCCGCTGCCTTCTGTGCCGCGGGATTCGTCGCCGCGGACAAAGCGGTCGGTCAGTTCGGCCGGATCCACATGGATCTCGGCGGCGGAGATGTTTTTGAGGGTCACGGTGACGCGGCCGTCCCGGGCGCTTCCGGTCAGATAGACCCTGGAGCCGGGCAGGGCGTATTTGGCGATATTGCTCATCAGGTTTTCATAGATCCGGCAGGTCTTCTCGCTGTCAAGGGTGAGAACGGCCTTCTCCGGCAGGTTCACGCGCACATCCAGCCGGGCGCGCTCGAACTGGTCCGCCATTTCGAAGCGGACCTGCCGCACCAGACTCATCAGGTCCACGTCCACCAGGTTCAGACTGACGGAACGGGAGGTGGCCTTGCTGATTTCGAACAGATCCTCGATCAGCGCTTTTAAGCGCATGGATTTGCGTTCCAGAGTATCCAGATATTCAGTGCGCTGTTCCGGCGTAATACTTTCCTCCTTCAGAAGTCCGATATAGGTGATAATGGCGGTCAGCGGCGTCTTAAGGTCGTGGGAGACGTTGGTGATCAGCTCGGTCTTCAGCCGCTGGCTCTTGATCTCCTCGTCCACGGCTTTGCGGAAGCCCTGGCGGATGCGGACGATCTGGGGCTTGAACGGTTCGAAGACGCCCAGATCCTCGTCTAAGGGCGCGTCCAGACGGCCCTCGGCGATCTCGTTGGTGGCGGATAAGAGCGCCCGGTACTGTTCCTGCAGGCGGCTTAAGTAGCGGCGCAGCAGCAGGTACAGGACCACGGTGTAGATGATCGTGAAAATGACCGCGCTGGGGCCCCACAGAAGCGCCAGGATAAAGACCAGTACCGCGTTGACCAGAAGGATACGGCGGAGGATGCGGTCGGCGTTCTTTGTGATATCCATATGGGTCAGCGTATACCGGACGGCCGCGGACTTCTCGCGGATATAGGGGAAGAAACGGTAAATGAGGCTTTTCTTCTGCAGATACCCGCGGATGCCAAGGACGCGGACCGGACGCAGGCTGGCGCCCACATACCACGCGGTGAAATTGATCGCGCAGAGAAGAACGAAGGTCAGAAGCATGAGCCATGATGTCCGGGCGCCGTCGATCAGGCCCCAGAACTGCCGGCTGAGCGTTTCGACCTCCGAACCACCGGCTGCGCAGGCGATCATGGTGATCACGCGGGCGCAGGCCGGGAAAATGAGGAAGACCAGGAGAGCCGAAAGCTCCAGCGGAGCATGCGTGAGGAACGGGGGCTGCCCGGCGGCTGCCGCAGGTTCTGAAGACGCATGCCTGGCAGTTGCGGCAGGTCCCGAAGAAGCAGGTGCGGATTTGCCCGCATTAGGCCGGTTGGCGTTGTCAGCAGCTGCGCCGTCCGAAGCTTCGGACCTGGCGGCGGAAGAAGGTTCCTGCCCGGCATCCTCTGTGGCCACATTCATCGGAATATAAGGCAGGAGAAACGCCGTTGTCATCACGGCGAGCAGCAGAACCAGAAGAAAGGTGTCCATTCCCGCTTTGTGGTAGCTTTGGGAAGCCGTACCGTAGATTGCATTAAAGGGTGCGTATTCCGTTTTCAGATCGCCGTACAGAAGCTTCTTCCAGGTGTCCTCGCTGATGCCGTAGAGGATGCGGCAGCCGGAGATCGGGCGGCGGCCTGTATACTGCAGGAAGCTATTTACCGACGGGGTATCCTCCTGCTTCAGCGCACTGTCGCTGGCCAGGGCGGACTGCTCCGAGATACCGGTCGCCAGGCGGCGAATCCGGGCCGCGTCCTCCCCGGCGATCTGGCCGATGGATGCGCTGCCGTCCGCATTATAGCAGAATTCCAGGAGGAAATGATAGCCGCTGCCGTCCTGAAGCGCCGGGATATCGGCGGTATTGGTCAGGACTTCGCCGGTTTCGGTATCGCAGATATAGTAGTCGCAGGCGGCGCTCATCGCGCGCAGTTCCGCTTCCGCGGACAAAAAATAACTGTTCAGATAATCGGCTGCTTCCTGATAGTCGGAGTAAAGCGTCTCTAGACGCTGGCGGTATTCCTGATAATCATCGGAAGGCGGCTCGGGAGATTCTGCCACGTAGGAGTTGCCTGTACCCCCGGCATCCGTATTTTCTTCGTCGGTATCCAAAATCTTTTCGCCGGCATCCGTATTTTCTTCGCCGGTATCCAAATTCTCTTCGCTTGCATCCGGTTCACCCAAAGAATCCGGCACTCCCTCGACGATCCATTTGGCCTTTTCCATAAGGGAGCCTTCCCTGACAGGATAGTACAGCTCCACATAGTCCGCGCCGGCCTGGTTCTGGCGGTTATAGAGACTGCGGTACAGGATCTGGTTGTATTTGTACAGATCCTGGATGTAGTCCGTGCTTTCAAGCGGGTTATTGGCCAGGGATCCCGCCAGCGTGCTGAAATGCGGGATCCGTTTCATAAAGAGGGCGGCCACGGCGAT
The DNA here is from genome assembly GCA_947624815.1 of uncultured Lachnospiraceae bacterium. Lineage (GTDB taxonomy): Bacteria > Bacillota > Clostridia > Lachnospirales > Lachnospiraceae > UBA3402. The sequence goes on from CANQME010000003.1 coordinate 5,243, forward strand.
GCTTAGAATGATCCCGCATATAAGGAAGCGGGTGCGGATGTTTCTGGGTGTGTTCATGGCGGATGTCTCCTTGATTCCTGATCTCATTGCTTCTCGATCTTATATCCGACTCCCCAAACGACCTTCAGGTATTTCGGCTTCCTGGGGTCGATCTCGATCTTCTCCCGGATGTTGCGCACATGGACCATGATCGTGTCGGTGTTCACGGCCCGTTCGTTCCAGATCCGCTCGTAGATCTCGTCGGCGGAAAAGACGCGGCCTGGGTTGCGGATCAGCAGGTGGAGGATCTTGAATTCCAGCGGCGTCAGCTTTACCGGCTCGCCGTCCACGGTCACCTCCACCGTGTCTTCGTTCAGCTCCAGACCGCCGATGGTGTAAATGTGTTCGTTCTCCGCCGGTTCGCTGGTGGCGGAGAGATATTTTGAATACCGGCGCAGATGGGAATTGACCCGGGCCAGAAGCTCCAGCGGCGTGAAGGGCTTGGTCACATAGTCGTCGGCGCCCATATTCAGCCCCATGATCTTATCCACCTCTTCGGATTTGGCGGACAGCATGACGACCGGGAATTCCCGGTTCATGGCCCGCAGCTTCATGAGCATGGTCACGCCGTCCATGACCGGCATCATGATATCCACGATGGCCAGATGGATCTCATTGTTCTCAATGATCTCAAGTCCCTCGCGGCCGTTGGCGGCGGTGTGGGTCTGGTAGCCCTGGTTGCGCAGATAGATCTCGATGCCTTCACGGATCTCCTTGTCGTCCTCTACGACCAGGATGTGATAGTTCTGGTTCGGTTCCATGGAAATGTCCTCGTTATGATAAAATGATTCGCTCTGCGGTCTGCCATAAGGGGGCCGAGTATGCGGCGATGGTTTTATTATAGATTCGAATCGCCTTTTTCACAACCGATTCTTCCCGGAAATCGACCGCCGCCGCCAGCGCCCGGCGCCGCAGACGCTCCTGCAGCGCCCGGTCTTCGCAATACAGGTTCATTTTTTGGGCGAATGCGTTCTCGTCTTCGGCGCACAGCAGGCCGTTCTGGCCGTCGCGCACCAGATCCCTTACGCCGCTGGCATCCACCGCGATGACGGGCGAGCCGCCTGCGAAGGCTTCCAGGAGCACGATGCCCTGGGTTTCCGTGGTGGAGGCGAAGAGGAACGCATCGGCCGCCGCATAATATGGAGCCAGCTCCCCATGGGGAATACTGCCCGTGAAGATCACTTCCTGCTCCAGATGCAGCTTGCGGCAGAGCGCTTCGCATTCCTTCCGGTCCGGTCCGTCGCCGGCGACCGCCAGGCGGAAGGGCCGGCGGTACCGGTCGCGGAAAAGGGCCGCGCTGCGCAGAAGAAAGGAAATGTTCTTCTCGTGGGACAGGCGGGAGACGGTAAGAAAGAGCGGAGCCTGGGGCGTCTCCCCCAGAAGCCGCGCCCGCGTCTCCGCTGCAGCCGCCGGATCCGCGTCAAAGCAGCTGTCTTCGATGCCGGTGGGTAGCACGGCGACCCGGGCCGGATCGAACCGGCAGACACCGGTGAGATATTCCTTCATCCCTGCCGTGGGCGCGAAGACCTGGTGGCAGTTCTGCAGGAAGAGACGGAGGTAGAGAGGAACCATTTCCTCCTGCGTGAAACGAAGAAACTGTCGCGCCAGGTCTGCGCGCAGACTGCCTGCGGCCGTCGCTTCGCCGGTCTCCAGGGATGCTGTCGTGTTGGTTGCCAGGGATGTTGCTGTACTGGCCGCCAGGGATGTTGCTGTGTTGGCCGCCAGGGATGCTGTCGTGTTGACCATCAGAGATGTTGCCGTGCCGGTTGCCAGAGGTGCAGCCGCGTTGGCCGCCTGCGGTATCGCGTGGGAAGCAGCTCCGCAGGCGTTCTGGCTTACGCGGTCCAGGCAGCGGAACACGCCGGCGTTCAGCAGATACTGGTCGTAACGGGTGTGGTAGGTGAAGACCAGCGGAACCCTGTAGCGGCGGGACAGACGAACCGCCGTGCGGCCGATCAGCATCGGATGATGAACATGGATGATATCGTAACGGCAGCGGCGGAATTCCTCTTCGATGCGCGGATCGAACGGGTTCGGGCACGCGGCTCCGCCAAGGAAACAGTAGGGCAGAGACGCGTAGCGAAGAACCGGGACGCCGTCGCATACGGTGAGGCCGGAATCGGCCGGGACAGTCGCGGCGGCCGGGGCGAACACGGTTACTTCGTGTCCGGCGGCGATCAGTCCTTTGGCCAGCAGCTCGATGGAGATGGGAACGCCTCCGACGAAGGGCTTGTAGTTGTTGGTCATCATTGCGATCTTCATTTCCTGTTACAGCCTCCCCAGCAGTGCGAATACCTGCTCGCCGCAGGCGTAGCCGGCGCCGACGAACACCAGGTTCCAGATGAGAATGCCAAGCGCGGAGCTGACCGTGTACTTGACCAGATCCATTCGCAGGATCCCGGCGGGGATGGAGACGAGGGTGCGCAGGGCGGGCAGCAGCTTGGCCACGAAGACGCCGGCGCAGCCCCGCTGCCGGACCCAGTCAAGCTTCCGTTCCAGGGATTCCCGTTTCTCCGGGTGCCGGTCCATGTACCGTTCCAGAACGCGGCTTCCGCCGGTTCGGCCCAGCGCGTAGAGGATCAGACTTCCGAGCAGCCCGGCGGCCACGGTGACGGCCAGGACATGCACGAAACCGATCTTGCCCCTGGCGGCCATGACGCCGGACAGCGGCATGATAACGCCGGCCGGGAACCCGGGCAGGTTCATGTATTCCAGAAGCACGATCACGAAGATCGCCGCCTCGCCGTATCGGAGAAAATAAGCGGTGAAGGTTGAGATGTCCATAAAAACGCCCCCTGTGATGGTTGTTTGCTTTGCTATGCTCCATCATAGGGGGTGAAACGAAAGTTGTTCGTCAGAGAAAACGAAAGATTTTCTAAAGAATCTGCTATTTTATCCTTTAGAGCCGGATCAGCTCCGCGCCCAGAAGCGCGACGTCCTCCTCCTGGTGTGTGGAAATGAGAACCATCCGTCCGGCGGTCTTCTCCAGAATATAGGAGATGACCGTCTGCCGCGTGTCTTCGTCTAGTCCGGTGAAGGGCTCGTCCATGAGCAGCACGTCATAGGGCGCCAGCAGCGCCCGGCAGATGGCGGTGCGGCGTTTCATGCCGCCGCTTAAGGTCGAGACGGGACGCGTGAGGGATTCTTCCGGCAGCAGCCGGGCCAGCTCCGAACGCACCTGCGCCTGGCTCAGAAGCTTCCCTGTGACCATCATGACGTTCTCGATGGGCGTAAACGCCTCGCAGAGCCGGTCCTCCTGGAAGACGGCAGAGAAACGCGGGAGGCTGCCTGCCCGCCCGCGGACGGCGCTGCCCGAAACGTTTCGAGAAAGACGGGGGCTGTTCGCAGCGTTCTGTGGCTGGTGCCCGCTGTTCGCAGCGTTCTGCGGCTGTCGTTCACTGTCTGCAGCGTTCTGTGGCTGGCGCTCACTGGCCGAAGCGTGCTGTGGCAGGCGTTCATTGTCCGCAGCCCCGGACTGTCCGGAGCCGGCCGGATTCTCCCACAGGATGCTTCCTGCGTCTGCCTCTTCCAGCCCCATCAGCAGCCGCAGCAGCGTCGTCTTGCCGGAGCCGGACGGCCCCATCAGGCAGTAGACGCGGCCGCTTTCCATTTGCAGGTCGAATCCGTTTAATACGGAAAGCTCTGCGTAGGATTTACACAGATTGCGGACGGTCAGCTTCATGGGCCGCACCCCCTTTCCTCTGGAGGGCCGACAGAAGGGCCAGGAAAAGCCGCTCGAAGAGAGCGCTGATCACGATGACTACGAAGGTCCAGGCGAACAGATTCGCCGTATCCAGATAGATCTTCGACATGTAAAGATTCTCGCCGATGGAGGCGGTCGGGATACCGATGACCTCCGCGGCGACGCCGGACTTCCAGCTCATGCCGAGGGCCACTCTGCAGCCGCTCAGAAGATACGGCAGCAGGGAGGGCAGGTAAATGTACCGAAACTGCTTAAGCGCCGGCATACGGAAGATCCGCGCCATCTCAAGCAGCTTCGGATCGGTGCTTTCCAGGCCCGCCAGCGTATTGACGTAGATCATGGGGAGCACCACGAGAAACGCGATGATCACCGCCAGATTCCGGGATCCGACCCAGATCAGCGCCAGGATCACGAAGGACGCCACCGGGATGGATTTCAGCAGTGAAAAAAGCGGCGCCAGAAGCTCCCGCAGGAACGGAAACCGGCAGGCCGCGCCGCCCAGCGCCAGTCCGCAGGCGAAGGCCAGCAAAAAGCCCAGGCTGATCCTGCCAAAGGAGTGGGCGACGGACAGCCAGAATTCCCCGGTAGGGATCAGGCGCAGAAGCGCCAGCCCGGCGTCCGCCGGGCCGACCAGAATGATGTTGTTGTGGATCAGCCATGCGGCCAGCTGCCAGATGAAGATCCAGAAAAGGATGATCAAAAGGCGCCGGCCGGCAGGTGAAATCGATGGATTCTGTTTCATTACCGCTTATAATAGAATGCGTCGTCCGGCAGCTGCCCGCCAACGGAGGTGGGATCCTGGCTGAACAGGACATTCAGATAACCGGACAGCATTTCCTTCATCTCGTCGCCTTCGATGCAGACGATGCTGCAGTAAGGCAGGGCCTTCTGTGCTACCGGAGCTTTCTCGATGATTCCGAACTTGGCTACCAGCTCCGCGGCGGCCGCGACATCCTCGCCGGTAAAGGCCGCCGACTGCGCGTGCTCGTCCATGAACAGCTGAATCGCCGCAGCGGTCGTCTCATCCGCAAGCAGCTCGCTTCTGGCTACGGTCACGCCGGTCACCAGACTGCCGCCGTCTTCGGAAGCCGCATTGACCTTGTCCCATTCGGCGGTCAGGTCAAGGACGATCTTCAGGCTCTCGTTCTGCGCCATCGCCACGGTTACGAAGGGCTGGGGCAGAAGGCCGATGGCGTCCGCCTGCTCCTTTAAGACTGCCGCCACCTCGGTGGGCTCCGACTTGTATTCGATGGTCAGATCGTCGGCGGACATTCCGTTGGCGGACAGCAGGTACTGGAATACATAGTCCGGCGTGGTGCCCTTGCCGGTCATGTAAACGGTCTTGCCGGCCAGATCGGAGATGCCGGTGATCGAATCGTCGGCCGCCACCACATAGAGAACGCCAAGGGTGTTGATGTTCAGGACGTTAACGCCCTGGTTCGTCTTCTGGTACAGGATCGACGCCATGTTGGCGGGTACCAGCGCGACGTCCAGATCGCCGGAGACCATCTTCGCCACCAGCTCGGAGGCGTCGGCGACCATTGTAAATTCGTAGCTTCCTTCGGCTTCACCCTTCTCTTCCTGATCCATCAGGGAGACCAGACCCATGGAGGTCGGGCCCTTTAAGGAGCCGATCCGCAGCGTAACGCCGCTTCCGTCTGCGCCCGGCGCTTCCAGCGCGACATCCGACGAATCGGCGGCAGTGGTGGGAGCGTCTTCTGTGGGAGCCTCGATATTGGCCTCGGTTTCGGTCTCTGCGGCGGTCGTCTCCTCTGCGACGGTCGTCTCAGCAGCGGTCGTTGCCGCTGTCGTTGTGGTTTCTGTGTTGCCGGAGCTTCCCGAGCAGCCCGCCAGAAGGGCTGCGGTCATGGCGGCTGCCATGAAGACAGACATGGATTTTTTCATAATAATAGTTCCTCGCTTTCTTTTCTTCTCTGTCAGGGAATCCCTTTCAGGTGAGTGTGCGTGGCTGCGGCCTGCAGATGCGTGATCCCCGCGCCGTCCTGCCGTGCCGCATCGCCGGGAACCCGTTGAATAGGCTTATGCAGAACGCGCGAAACTACCGTCAGGTGGTCCGCGGCCAACGAGCCTAGTATAGCACAAAGAAGATGGTTCGTCCAGAGGGAACTTGTGCGGGAATTGTCGCATTCTGCGAAAAAAACCAGTTGGCATTGTCCGGATATTATATTATAATCTTCCTATGGACACCCGATAACGTGTGCGGCCGGAACGGCGGTGGGGGCGGCGGCGCATCCTGAGAGGATTTTGGCATGAATACGATCGAAGAATACCTGAACAACATTCCCATGTGGGCTGATCGGAAGAACAGTCTGTCCGATATCCGCCGCTGCCTTGAGATGCTGGGCAATCCGGACGACTCCATGCGGATCATCCATGTGGCCGGAACCAACGGCAAAGGCTCTGTCTGCGCGTATCTGACCGCCATGCTCTGTGAGGCAGGCTTCTCAGTGGGGACGTTCATTTCCCCGCATCTGGAGACGACGAGGGAGCGGTTCCTGTTCGACGGAGAGATGGTTGACGAGGTCCTGTACGAGGAAGCCTTCGACCGGGTGAAGGCGCTGTCGGAGCAGATGATGGAGGAAGGGCTGAACCCGCCCACTTATTTTGAATTCCTGTTTTACATGTGCATGGTGATGAATGAGCGGCGGAGGCCGGATTTCCTGATCCTGGAGACGGGGCTGGGCGGGCGGCTGGATGTGACGAATGTGATCCGGCATCCGGTGCTTACGGTCCTCACTTCGATCAGCATGGACCACATGCAGTATCTGGGCAATACCCTGGCGGAGATCGCTTCCGAGAAGGCCGGGATCCTAAAGCCGGGCGTACCGGCGGTCTACGACGCTTCCTGCCGGGAGGGCGCCGCCGTGATCGAACGGAGGGCGAACAGCCTGGGGTGTCCGCTATACGCGGTGAATCATGAGGACTATACGCTTCTGGAACGCGGTTTGGACGGCCCGCGGATCTCGATCCGGACCGTGGACGGCGGGCAGGTGGTGGTATCGGTGCCTTCCCAGGCCGAGTACCAGATGATCAATGTGACCGTGGCGGTCCGCGCCGTGGGCGTGCTGCGCAGACGCGGGATCGCATGGCTGTCGCCGGACGACGTGATCCGCGGCATCCGTCACAGCTACTGGCCGGGACGGATGGAAGAGGTGCTGCCGGGGGTCTGGTTGGACGGCGCGCATAATGAAGGCGGCGTCGCGGCGCTGGCGGATACGATTAAGCGGATGCAGAAGGAGACGGGGAAGGACGTGTCCCTGATGTTCGGGGCCATGTCGGACAAGGCCCATGAGGTCATGATCCGGCGGCTCTGCGAGGGGATCCGCATAAGCCGCGTCACCATAGCGGGGATGGACAACGCACGGTACGCCGACACGGACCAGCTGGCGGAGGAATTCCGCGCCGGCCTGGACTGCCCGGTGACGGTGTGCCGGACGGTCGAGGAAGCCTGGGAGGAATTTCTGAAGCACCGGGGAGACGGTCTGGCGTTTTGCGCCGGCTCCCTGTATCTGGTGGGGGCGGTCAGAAGTTTGCTGAACGAGGAGAATGAACATGATCAATTTTGAAGAGGAATTGAGCCATTTTAAACCGAGCCTTGAGGTGGAGCAGGTGGAGGACGCCATTGTGGACAGCGATCTGACGGATATGGCGGATATCATGATGAGTCTGATCAGGGAAGGCAGCGAGAGCAAGAAGAGAAATGAGTAGACCGGTGAACTACGCGGAGAAATGCAGCCGTATTTCCAACGCGTTCTATAACGCGGGACTGGAAAAGGCGCAGATCAGAGATCTGACGGGGGCTTCCCAGTGTCTGAAGAGGAGCCTCGCGTTCGATAAATACAATACAAACGCCCGCAACCTGCTGGGCCTGATCTATTACGAGATCGGCGAGACGGCCGAGGCTCTGGTTCAGTGGGTCATCAGCAGCAACCTGAAGCAGGAGCAGAACCGGGCGGCCCACTATATCTATGAGATCCAGGGAAAGCCCGGCAGGCTGGAGGACGAGAGCGTCCATATCCGCCGCTACAACCAGGCCCTGATCCAGGCCCAGAACGACAATCCGGATCTGGCGATCCTGCAGCTGGGCCGGGTGGTGGACCATAAGCCCAATTTTGTGAAGGCCCATATGCTTCTGGCCCTTCTGTATATCGGCCGGGAGGATTACGCCAGGGCGGGCAAGTCTCTGTACCGGGTGCTGCAGATCGACAAGAACAATCCCAAGGCTCTCTGGTACATGTCCGTCGTCAAGAGCCATACGGGCCGTGCGGATGTGGAGAAACGAAAGCTGAAGAATGCATTTTCCCACCATCAGATGCAGGACGACGATATCATCCTGCCGCCCAGCTACAGGGAGAATACGGGCTGGCAGATGGTGCTGCATATCGTCGCCGGACTGGCGATGGGAGCGGCGGTGATCTTCTTCCTGGTCATGCCGGCCAGGGAGGAGCAGTTAAACGACAGCCATAACCGGGAAATGTCCCAGGTGCTGGAGCAGGTGAACCAGAAGAGCATGGAGATCGACGAGATGGAGGCGTCCGTGACGGCCATGGAGTCGGAGCGGGACGCGGCTGCCGCTGAGCTTCAGGAGATCATGGACGAGAACGGCGGCGTGCTGAGCCAGTATCAGCAGCTGGCGCATATCCTCCGCGCCTATAAGGCGGATGATTTCCCGACGGCGGTGGAGCTTTATACCGGGCTGAATCCGGAGGCGATCAGTGACGAGGGAATGCAGGCGATCATCGCCGAGATCAGGCAGGATATGGAGGAGAGAGGCTATCAGGTGCTGGCGGACCTGGCCGGACAGGCCCGGGATGCGGGGAATACGGATCTGGCGCTTGATTATTACCAGAAAAGCCTGAATATCAAGGCGGACAATCCCCAGGTTCTCTATGATATGGCCATGGTCTACCAGAGCCGCGAAGAGGAAGAACGGGCCAACGAGCTGTTCGGGCAGGTGATCTTAAACTATCCAGACACGGAGCTGGCCGCGAAGGCGAAGGAGGCCAGGGGCTACTAGAACCGCCGGGAACCGGGCCGGGCGGGCCTTCGGACCGGCGCGCTTCGGCGGCGACGGATAAGGAGCGGCAGCGGCCTGCGGACAGACAAAGGATCAGACTGGAAACAGCAGAATACAGACAGAGGAAAGAAGTCGTTACGGAAGAATCCAGAGGAGACGGCTTCTTTTTGTGCGCTAAAATCAGGAAGGGAGAAGAATCATGGGAGAGATATCTTTTTTGTATGAAGCGAAGGGGCAGGTGCTGGTGATCCATCTGCCGAAGGAGTTTGACCACCATAATTCCAGGGATCTGCGGTATGAGACGGATCTGCTGCTGTCGGAGAACTATGTGCGGCGGATGGTGTTCGATTTCTCCAGGACCGTGTTCATGGATTCCACCGGCGTCGGGATCCTGCTGAACCGCTATAAGCAGATGCAGAGGAGCGGAGGAACGGCCGCGATCTACGGAGCCAACGCCCAGATCCGGCGGGTGCTGGCGCTGGGCGGCGTGGCGAAGCTGATGCCGGAGTTTTCGTCGAAGGAAGCGGCGCTTCTGGGATGAGGGATCCCATGAGGACCGTCCGCTTTGGGCTGGAAGAGGAGGAAGAAAAAATGGGTCGGACAGAGACAAACATGGACAGACCGGAGGCGCTGCCGGGGAAGGAGCCTGCGTCGAGACTGCCGGGACAGGAGCCGGCGTCGAGACTGCCGGGACAGGAGCCGGCGCCAGGACTGCCGGGGAAGGAGACAGGCTCCGGACGTTCGGAGCAGGGGACGGCGAATCGGCTGACCGAGACCATGCGGCTGCAGATTGAGAGCCGTTCCCGCAACGAGGAGTTCGCCCGGGTCGTGGTGGCGGCTTTCGCCAGCCGCCTGGATCCCACGCTGATGGAAATCGACGATCTGAAGACGGCGGTCTCCGAAGCGGTGACCAACGCGGTGATCCACGGATACGGCGGCGGTGAGGGGATCATTTACATAGAGGCGTCCGTTTGCGGCAGGGAGCTGACCGTGACCGTGCGGGATACCGGCGTGGGGATACCGGATATCCCGAAGGCCATGGAACCCATGTTCACCACGGACCGTACCGGCGAACGCTCCGGTATGGGCTTCGCGTTCATGGAAGCCTTTATGGATCAGGTGGAGGTGCGTTCGGAGGTTGGACGCGGAACAGCCGTCACCATGAAAAAGCAGATGGGCGGGTGAGCGCATGGATGAGACGATGGTGCTTATCACCAGGGCACACCAGGGAGATAAAGCGGCCCGTGACCGGCTTGTATGTGACAATATGGGTCTGGTCTGGAGTATCGTGAGACGATTCGCGGGCCGGGGATACGACGTGGAGGACCTGTTTCAGATAGGCAGCATCGGACTGATGAAGGCGGTGGACAAATTTGACTTAAGCTATGAGGTGCGTTTCTCCACTTACGCGGTGCCTATGATCACCGGGGAGATCAAGCGATTTCTGCGGGACGACGGGCTGATCAAGGTGAGCCGGTCCCTTAAGGAAATGGGCGTCCGCGTGGCTGCCGTGCGGGAGAGTCTGAGCGGAACCTATGGGCGGGAGCCGACGGTGGAGGAGATCGCCAGGCAGATCGGGGCCAGCAAGGAAGAAGTAGCCGCATCCATCGAAGCGGGGGCGGAGGTGGAGTCCCTTTATAAGAGCGTAGGGCAGAATGAGGAGGCGGGGCTGTGCCTGATGGACCGGATTGAGGATCCGGATGAATCCCAGGAGCAGCTTTTGAACCGGATGGTTCTGAAGAATCTGATCGAGGAGCTGGGAGAGAAGGAGAAAGAGATTATCATGCGGAGGTATTTTGAGAATCAGACGCAGATGCAGGTGGCGGATGCTTTGGGAATCTCGCAGGTGCAGGTGTCGCGGCTGGAGAAGCGGATACTGAGGGAGATGAGGGAGAGGTTTTCGCAGTGAACAACGCATTCAGGTATCTATGTGTTCGCATATTTTGAGGAAAGAAGGCCATACTAGCTTTCATAAAGAAGTGATGAGGAAGTGATCGGTATGGAATTTCTTAAGGGTAAATGGATTTACGCGCTATTGATGTTGGCGCTGATCCTCGCGTTGGCTGCAGCGGCGTATCTGTACCTGCTGACAGGCGACGCAGACCCTTACGCGGGCGGGATGCTCGTATGAATAAGACGTTATATCTGAAGCTGAATCAGGTTTCGACGGTTCATGATAAGGACATATTCCTGAGGGATGTGGCGTCTCTTTATTCTGACGATGCGGCGGTTATGGCGAAATGCGGCGCGATTAAGGTGAAGACCATTCATGGAGATCATGATCACCGCTATGTGGAGGATGTGCTGGATATTCTGCGGCTGATCAGCGAGGCCGATCCGTCTGTTCAGGTCACGAATCTGGGGGAAACGGATTATATCATCGACTACCGGCGTCCGCGCCCGGCGCGTCTTCTGTGGCAGTGGGTTAAGACCGCCTGGGTCTGCGTGGTCTGCTTCTGCGGGGCCGCGTTTGCGATCATGACGTTCAACAATGACGCCGGCGTCACGACGGTGTTTCAGGATGTCTGCCGGATGGTGCTGGGACAGGAGCGGCAGGGGAACATGTCCATGCTGGAGTTGTCCTATTCAGTTGGACTGGCTGCGGGGATCCTGGTTTTCTTTAACCATTTTGCCGCGTGGAAGCTGAATACGGATCCGACGCCTCTGGAGGTGGAGATGCGCCTTTATGACGACAATATCGCCAGAACCCTGATCGAGAGCGGCGGAGAGGAGGAACCCGGCGCCCATGTTCCTTAAACAGCTGTTTCTGGTATTCTTCGGGTTAAGCGCCGGAGGCGTCATTGCCGCGGGCATATTCGCGTTTCTGGCGATCATCGGCGTATTTCCCAGACTGATCGGCAAGACGGGGACAAGACCGCATATCCTGCTTTATGAGACCGCCCTGATTCTGGGAGGCGCTTCGGGAAATGCGGCGGATCTTTTTGTCTTTCACCGGCGCGGGAACGGGGCTTCGGACGGCGTATTCTCTGTCTTTTCGGTCCTGCCCGGCGGCGCGGCGGCCGCGGTTCTGATAGTGTTCGGACTGGCGGTGGGCGTATTTGTCGGCTGCCTGATCATGTCGCTGGCGGAGACGCTTAAGACGTTGCCGGTCATCAGCCGCCGGATCCGTCTGACGGCGGGACTTCAGTGGCTGGTTCTGGGGATCGCGCTTGGGAAATGTCTCGGGGCGCTGCTTTATTTTTCACGGGGGATGGGACTGTGACAGGCCGCGGGCGCCGCCCGGCGGAAGAACGATATCGCATAAGGAGAAGATACGATGGAGATCAATAAGGATTCATACAATGAATATGTCAAGCAGATCACGCCGGCGAATCCGCTTTGGAAGAACATGCTGCGGGCGTTTATCACCGGCGGTATGATCTGCATGATCGGACAGGCGGTTATAAACGGTCTTATGTCCGTGTACGGACTGGATCAGCAGACCGCGGCTTCCTGGAACACGCTGGCGCTGATTCTGGGGAGCATCCTGCTGACCGGTTTTAATATCTACCCGAAGATCGTCAAATGGGGCGGCGCGGGCGCGCTGGTGCCGATCACCGGCTTCGCCAATTCCGTCGTGGCGCCGGCGATCGAGTACCAGGTAGAGGGCCAGGTCTACGGCATCGGCGTGAAGATCTTCACGATCGCCGGGCCGGTGATCCTGTTCGGGATTCTGTCCAGCTGGGCGCTGGGAGTAGCGTACTGGGCCGGGCAGATGTTGGGATGGCTATAATTAGGAGGCGCTCTGTTCGTATGGAAATACGGTCACAGATCAGGCTTAAGCGTCTGAAAGCTGTACCGTTCCGCGTCGGATACCGGATCCGTGCGCAGTTCGCCCTCCTGGGAGGACAGAAGCAGATGGCTGTGCGTAAGCCAGACCTCCAGATTACCGCACCACCGGCGGAACAGTTCTTCGTCATAACCGGTATGGCTTTCGTAAAAGCGGAAGGATGAGCCGGCGATCTGCCGGATCTGTCCTTCCCGGCCCAGGCGGAATACCTGATAGGAATATTCGCCGAAGGTGTCGCGGTCTTCGATATGGACGGTCAGAAGATACCCGGTCTCGTCCAGTTCGCCGGCGTAGATATTGTTCCACCCGGCCCGGGCAGAGTGGGCGGAAAGGGGAAATGAAAGCGGTCCCGCTTCTTCATTGTCATAGCGAACGAGCACGATCCCGCTGTTTCCGTCGCCGATATTGCCGGTATAGATATCGATCTGTTCCGCGCCGCGGGCGTCGGAGACATCCGCTGTCTCGGTCCTCGCAAGACTGTAATACGCCGCCAGGGCGCCGGCGCTGGTTGGCTGTCCGGTAAGCTCCGGAAGATCGTCGTACCAGCTGTCCGTACCCTCGAGGGCCTTATAGGAGATGCCGGTCTTGTAGAAGGCGCTTTCCAGGGCGGCCTGGCTGATCCGGCCGTTCGTGAAAACCGCGTGTACCGGCGTATCCTGCCAGGTCAGACCATCCGTCAGGAGGTCTGCAAAGTCGTCGAAGACGGTCTCTTCGTACTGCAGAGTCTCAAAATTCCGGTTGACCAGGAAGGTGCAGTCGTCCGCGAAAGAAAGGAACGGCAGTTCTTCGCCTTCCGGCCATTCGGAGACGACGTAGCGGTCGAATCCCCGCGCGCTGCGGGAGAGAGAGCGGGGATAGAGCAGATAGGTTCCGTCCGGGACGGCGCCGCCGCGAAGAATGTCCGGCGTGAGGGTCGCGGGGAGCGCGGAACGTTCCAGCTCGCAGGTAATTTCGGAACCGGAACCAGACAGGATCCCGGAGCCGAAGCCGGCCAGAAATGCTGCCGCTTCCTCTGCGGAAAGTGTGACCCAGATATCGTACTGCCCCGCATCCACTGCTGTCACACGGGTGTCGGCAAAGAGGAGAGGGGCGGCTGAGCCGCTTCCGGCGTCGCCGGTCTGCCTGCGGTAGAGGAGGAGACGGTCCCCCTCACGGGCGTCTTCGGCCATACCGATAGGGACAGAGAAGAGATACCGGCCGTCGTCGAGCGAAACGAGGTCGAAGCCGACGCCGGCGACCTGGATCGCTTCCGCTCTGGCGGTGAAGCGGCCGGCCGCCTGTGTTTTGGATGCTGCAGTCAGCGTATCCGCGTCTGTCCCTTCCGGAAATACGATCCGCACCAGCTGTCCCGGCTCCAGTCCTGAGAAATTGATCTCAATATAAGGTTCTACAGTTTCCGCATCGGGAATTTCCATTTCTCCCAATCCGGGGATCATGATTACATAAGGACTGTCCGCCGGACGGTCCGTTTCTGTATCGGCAGTCTTTACGACGCCGTAGTAAACGGGCGCGGCTTCGCCAGATGACGTCTGTCTTCTGGGATTTGCCAGGAGAAGGACGGCGGCCAGCAGACAGATCAGGCAGACTACGACTACCGTGGCGGCCGCAGGCCTGTGGAAACGGAGGACATTTTGGATGCGGGTCTTTGGTTCCCGTTCGCCGAAAGCCAGGGGAACGCCCCTTGGGGAGCCGTCCCCTTCTCCGGCCGCCAGGGCCAGAAGGGAGGCGGAATAGGCTTTTTTCACGCCGGTTCCGGCTTTCCGAAGGACCGCCTCGTCACAGGACATCTCCATGTCGCGGCCGCTTAGGGCGCAGGCCAGCCACACCAACGGATTGAACCAGTGGAGGCACAGGGCAAGGCAGGCCAGAAGCCGGAAAATGTGGTCGCCGCGGCGGATATGGATCCGCTCGTGAAGAATGATATAATCCTTGTGTTCCATATCGATACCGGCCGGGATGTAGATCCGCGGACGGATCAGGCCGAAGACGAATGGCGTTCCGAAGCCGCCGGTCTGCCAGAGACCGCCGCCAAGCGGTACAGCGTTCTTAAGCCGCCGGCGGAGACGGACGCAGGAGACCAGGCCGCAGACCAGCAGGAGCAGGACGCCCAGAATCCAGACGCGGGCGCCGGCGCGCAGCCAGAACGGAAACGTTCGTGGTGAAACAGCAGCCGGGTCTGGAAACGACGTACGATTCAGGGAATCCGCTTCTTGTGCAGGCACATTGCTGTCGCCGTAAGATACAGATATCATTTCCGGCGACGGGCTGTTGGATACCGCCGCCTCCGATAGATAGTTCATCCTCCCGTGATCAGCGGAGTTCTCCTGCCAGAATCCCAGAAGGGAAACGCCGGATGTGAAGGAGAACGGACAAAGGAGCCGGAACAGAACCACGGCCCAGAGCGCATAGGAAAAGATCCGCGGGGCGCGTCCCAGCGCAAGCCGCAGCAGCAGTACCGCCAGGATCACGGCGCTCGCCGTCAGGCTCATATTCAGGATCTCGATAAACAGATGTTCAAGACTCATGACTGCCGTCTGCTCCTTTTCCCTCTTCTGGTTCATCTTCCGGGTATTCCGCGATCATCTGCCGCAGCTGCTCGATCTCCCGGCTGCTTAAACGCCGTTTTCTGGAGAAGGCGGCCAGAAACATGGGCAGGGAGCCGTGAAAGTTCTCATCGATAAACAGATGCCCCTGGGAAGCCTGAAAATCCTCGCGGGACATTAAGACCGTCACGGTGCCGTTCTCATTGGCGAAGATCCCCCGGTCGCAGAGACGCTTTAACATCGTATAGGCGGTGGTTCGTTTCCAGCCGAACGCTTCCGCACACCGCCTGGCCAGCTGCCCCGAAGCGATGGGCGCCTCCGCCCAGATCAGTTCCGCGAAACGCTGCTCCATTTCCCCAAGCTTGAATTGTTCCATGATGGTTCCTCCTCGTATGTTCGTTTCCGCGCGTGGCGTAAATGCGGAATATTGTCTAACACAATTAGACAAATGTAGTCTAACATCATTAGACAGAACAGTCAAGTGCTTTTCGCAATTTTCGGCTGCAAATCGATAAAAATCTGAATTTACGAAATCGGTATTTTGCGGTAATATGGCGGTATAAGAATGATGGATTGAAGGGGAAATTATCGGATGCTGACGAGATATGATTACGGAGATACAAATTCGCGGAATGTCCTGATCCAACTGGTCGGGGAGCATGATCTTGCGCAGCTGCCGGATACCATGGAAACGGTGAGCGCCCTGGCGGGCGAGGACTTCTGCCTGACCGCGCTGAAGGTGGACGACTGGAACCGGGAGCTGTCGCCGTGGAAGGCCCCGGCTGTGTTTCCAGGAAGGCAGGCCGCCGTAGATGCATTGTCCGTATCCGATGAAGAAGGTTTCGGCGATGGCGCGCGGGAGACTCTGGATCTGGTACTGGAGGCGGCGTCGGATGCCGGAAAGCGCTATTTTATCGGCGGCTATTCCCTGGCGGGATTGTTTGCGCTGTGGGCGGTGTATCAGACGGATGCGTTCGCGGGGGCCGCGGCCGTGTCCCCCTCGGTCTGGTTTCCCGGATTTGTGGATTATATGAAGAAGAAAGAGATCCTGACCGGCAAAGTGTATCTGAGTCTGGGCGACCGCGAAGAGAGGACCGGCAATCCGGTCGTGCGGACGGTAGGCAGATGCATCCGCGAGGGCTATGAGATCCTTGAGAAAAATGGTGTGGACAGCGTTTTGGAGTGGAATAAAGGGAATCATTTTAAGGATCCGGGAAAACGGGTAGGGAAAGGATTCGGGTGGCTGCTGGGCAGCGTCCGGTAATGTCCCGCCGCGGCTCAGGCAAATAATTGAAAAGTCGGAGATGATAATAACCGGAACGAGGCCGGGAACGCGTTCTGGGAGAGCCAGGGATTTACGGTCAGGGAGGATATCGCATATAGAAATAAGGCTTTGACGAAAAAAGAAAAATTTCATTTGCCGGATTGACAACCCGGGGAAGCTGTGCTATTATCTTTAATAATTTAATAAGCCAAACCGTTGAAGCGGAGATAACGGCGGCGATGCCTTTACAGAGAGCCTGCGTTGCTGAGAGTCAGGTGAGAAACAACCCGTCAAATGGACCGCGGAGGGTGCAGTCAAATGCGCCGCATGGCGCAGAGTATTCTGCAACGTGAGGCATACGTCAGTTGCCGGGGATATGAGGGTATCCCGCTAAGAGCACGGTTCAAAACCGTGAATTCAGGGTGGCACCGCGGATAAGATGATTCGTCCCTGACAGAACGAGATTCGTTCTGTCAGGGATCTTTGCGTTTTCGAGGTGCGGTCGCGGACCCCCTCACAGAACAAAGAAAAAGGAGGCAGTCGAACATGAACATTTCCCCATCCCTGCAGGAGGTCCGCGAGATCGCGGCGTCGGGAGAGTACAAGGTGGTCCCGGTCAGCTGCGAGATCCTGTCGGACATCTGCACGCCCATCGAGGCGCTGCGGATCCTGAAAAACGTATCCACCCACTGCTATATGCTGGAGTCGGCGGAGGAAAAGGAGAAGTGGGGCCGTTATACATTCCTGGGGTTTGACCCGAAGCTGGAGATCACCTGCATGGACGGCGAGATGAAGGCCGGCAACATCCGGTTTCATACGGATGATCCGTCCGCCTATCTGCGCCAGATCCTGGCGGATTACAAGAGCCCCCGCTTTCCGTATCTTCCGTCCTTTACCGGCGGGCTGGTGGGATATTTCTCTTATGATTATCTGGGATACAGCGAACCGGCGGTGCGGACGAAGGTGCCGGATGAGGAGGCGTTCCGCGATGTGGACCTGATGCTTTTTGACAAGGTCATCGCCTTCGACAATTTCCGTCAGAAGCTGATCCTCATCGTCAATATGCCGCTGGCGGAGCCGGAGACCGGATACAATAAGGCGGTGATGGAGCTTCGGCAGCTGTGCGAGCTCCTGAAAAACGGAGAGAAGAAACAGGAGCCGGGCGGCCGCCTTCTGGGGGAAGTTAAGCCGCTGTTTGACAGGGAGACCTACTGCGGTATGGTGGAGAAGGCGAAGCATTATATCCGGGAGGGAGATATTTTCCAGATCGTACTGTCCAACCGGCTGAGCGCGCCGTTTGAGGGGAGCCTTTTAAACACCTACCGGGTGCTGCGGACGCTGAATCCGTCGCCGTATATGTTCTATTTCTCCGGGACGGACGTGGAGGTGGCGGGGGCGTCGCCGGAGACTCTGGTGAAGCTGGAGAACGGCGTCCTGCATACGTTCCCGCTGGCGGGCACCAGACCGCGCGGGAAGACGGAGGAGGAAGATAAGGCGCTGGAGCGGGAGCTTCTGGCGGATGAGAAGGAGCTGGCCGAGCACAACATGCTGGTGGATCTGGGGAGAAATGATCTGGGCCGGATCAGCCGGTTCGGAACCGTGAAGGTGGAGAAATTTCATTCCATCGAGCGGTATTCCCACGTCATGCATATCGGCTCTACGGTGCGGGGCGAGATCCGAGAGGACTGCGACGCGCTGGATGCCGTCAGCGCGGTGCTGCCGGCGGGGACGCTGTCCGGGGCGCCGAAGATCCGGGCCTGTCAGCTGATCGGGGAGCTGGAGAACAATAAGCGCGGCATCTACGGCGGAGCTATCGGCTACATCGATTTCACCGGCAATATGGACACCTGCATCGCGATCCGGATCGCCTACAAGAAGAACGGCAAGGTGTTCGTGCGAAGCGGCGCGGGAATTGTGGCCGATTCGGTTCCGGAGAAGGAATTCGAGGAATGCATCAACAAGGCGAAGGCCGTGGTGAAGGCTCTTGAGACGGATGTGGAGTGAAGCCTGGCGCGCATTTCGGACAGAACAAAAGGACTGCCGCATACGGTTGTTATGGTATGGGACTGCAGGCGGCAATGGAAAGGAAGCGATAGATTATGATTCTGCTGATCGATAATTACGACAGCTTTTCCTACAATCTGTATCAGCTGATCGGCGAGATCGAGCCGGATATCCGGGTGATCCGGAATGATGAACTGACGGTGGAGGAGATCCGGGAAATGGCCCCGGACCGCATCATCCTGTCCCCGGGACCGGGGCGTCCGGAGGACGCCGGCGTGATCTGCCGGGTGGCGGCGGAGCTGGGGAAGGAGATTCCGATCCTGGGCGTCTGCCTGGGCCATCAGGCCATCTGCGCGGCGTTTGGAGCGACGGTCACCTACGCCCGCCAGCTGATGCATGGGAAGCAGTCGGAGGTACGGTTCGATCCGGACTGTCCGCTGTTTGCGGGATGCCCGGAGACGGCTCCGGTGGCCAGGTATCATTCGCTGGCGGCGGACCCGGCGACGATGCCGGACTGCCTGAAGGTGACGGCTGTGACGGTGCCGGAGCATCGGGACGCGGCGGCCGGCGGCGAAGTGATGGCGGTACAGCACAGGCAGTATCCGATCTTCGGCGTGCAGTTCCATCCGGAATCCATCATGACGCCGGACGGGAAGCGGATGCTTGAGAATTTCATCCGGTACTGCGGATAAGCGGCCGATTTCTGAACAGGCATTCGTGTTCCGGATAAGAAGAAACGCAAATCAATTTTTAATAAGAATAGAAAAGGAGAAGTAAACACCATGATTAAAGAAGCGATTGTAGAGATTGTGAACAAGCAGGATCTGACCTACGACGAGGCGTACGCCGTGATGAACGAGATTATGAGCGGCGAAACCACGCCCACCCAGAACGCGGCGTTTCTGGCGGCGTTGTCCACGAAGAGCGCGCGGGCGGAGACCACGGACGAGATCGCGGGCTGCGCGGCGGCCATGAGGGATCACGCGACGAAGGTGGAGACGGATATGGAGCTGTTCGAGATCGTCGGCACCGGCGGCGACAACGCCCACAGCTTCAACATTTCCACCACCTCGGCCCTGGTGGCCGCGGCGGGCGGCGTGAAGGTGGCCAAGCACGGCAACCGGGCCGCATCCTCCAAGTGCGGCACCGCCGACTGTCTGGAGGCGCTGGGCGTCAATATCAGCCAGAGCCCGGCCCGCTGCGTCGAGCTGTTAAATGAGGTCGGCATGTGCTTCTTCTTTGCGCAGAAATATCACACCTCCATGAAATACGTGGGCCCCATCCGCAAGGAGCTGGGCTTCCGCACGGTGTTCAATATCCTTGGGCCGCTGACGAATCCGGGCAGTCCGAAGATCCAGCTGCTGGGCGTCTATGACGAGTATCTGGTGGAGCCGCTGGCGCAGGTTCTGATCAGCCTGGGCGTGAAGCGGGGCATGGTGGTCTACGGCCAGGATAAGCTGGATGAGATCTCCTTAAGCTCCCCGACCACGGTCTGTGAGTTTAAGGACGGGTGGTTTAAGTCTTACGTGATCAAACCGGAGGATTTCGGATTTGAGCGCTGCGCCAAGGCAGATCTGGTCGGCGGCACACCGCAGGAGAACGCGGCGATCACCCGGGCGATCCTGGGCGGCGAGAACGGGCCGAAGAGGAACGCCGTTCTGATGAACGCAGGCGCGGCCCTCTATCTGGGCGGCAAGGCGGAGAGCATGGCCGACGGCGTGAAGCTGGCGGCGGAGCTGATCGATTCCGGCAAAGCGCTGGCGACTCTTGAGAAATTCATCGAGGTCAGCAACCGGCCGGAGTGAGACGTAAAAACGGCTGAGGAACGGCCTGGGGCGTGAGGACAGCCGGCAGCGGAATACCGGTCGGCGTTGGTAAGTGAGGCAAAGAAAGGAAACAGACAGAAGCGAAATCAGTGGCGGATCAAAAGGAGCGCGGAAATGACGATACTTGACCAGTTGGCGGATCACGCGAGAGAAAGAACAGAACAGGCGAAAGCGCGGCTTCCATTGGCGGAAATCCGCCGTCAGGCGGAGGCGATGCCGAAGGGCAACTTCCGGTTTGAAAAGGCGCTCAGAAGGCCGAAAGACGGCCCCGCCTTCATCTGCGAGTGCAAGAAGGCGTCCCCCTCGAAGGGACTGATCGCGCCGGATTTCCCGTATCTGCAGATTGCAAAAGACTACGAAGCGGCGGGAGCCGACGCCATTTCCGTGCTGACGGAGCCGAAATGGTTCCTGGGTAGCGGCGAATATCTGCGTGAGATCGCAGCGGAGGTCCGGATCCCGTGCCTGCGGAAGGATTTCACCGTGGACGAATACATGATCTATGAGGCGAAGCTTCTGGGCGCGTCTGCAGTGCTTCTGCTCTGTTCGATCCTCGCGGAACCGCAGGTGAAGGAGTATCTGGCGGTCTGCGATGATCTGGGGCTTTCGGCCCTGGTGGAAGCGCACGACGAGGCGGAGGTGCAGGCGGCCCTGCGGGCCGGGGCGCGCGTGGTTGGCGTCAATAACCGGAACCTGAAGGATTTCACCGTGGATACGGAGAACAGCCGCAGGCTGCGGCAGATGATCCCGCCGGAAGTGGTCTTTGTGTCTGAGAGCGGCGTCAGCGGACCGGAGGATGTGCAGCGGCTGTGCGAGATCGGCGCGGACGCCGTGCTGGTTGGAGAAACGCTGATGCGCGCGGCGGATAAAAAGGCGCGGCTGGCTGAGCTGCGGGGGTACTGAGAAAGCTGTTTGTACTCCTCAGAAAACGGATGCTATGCACAAAGAATGAAGGACAGAACACTTCAGGAAAGAAAGAGAACGTAACCATGACCAGGATCAAATTGTGCGGAATGGCCCGTATGGCAGACATCGAGGCAGTCAACGAGCTGCTGCCGGAATATATCGGCTTCATCTTCGTGCCGGGCCGGCGCCGGAATATTGCGCCGGAGCTGGCGGCGGAGCTGAAGCGCCGTCTGCTTCCCGGGATCCAGGCGGTGGGCGTATTTATCAATGAAGAACCGGAACGGGTCGCGCAGCTTCTGCGGGAAGGACTCATCGATATCGCCCAGCTTCACGGAACAGAAGATGAAAACTACATAAGGCGGCTGCGCATTCTGACGAAGAAGCCTCTCATCAAGGCGTTCCGGATCGATACGGAGGAGGATATCCGAAGGGCCGAAGCAAGCACGGCGGATTACGTGCTTCTGGATTCCGGCATCGGAGGAACCGGGAAGGTCTTCGACTGGACGCTTCTACAGCAGATGAAACGGCCGTATTTCCTGGCCGGGGGCCTGACGGTGGAAAATGTGCGCCCGGCGGTGGAGCGGCTTCGCCCATATGCAGTGGACGTAAGCTCCGGGATCGAGACAGACGGTCTGAAAGACCAGATGAAAATGAGAGAATTTGTCCGGCAGGTGCGGAACGCAGAGTGACGGAAGCATCCGCCTTGCAGATGAGAGTTGTCCTGCCGGTGAGAACTTCGACATTTTCAGCACGATCAGTTATCATACGACAATATGCAGCCTGATTCAGTAAATAGTCTGTAATCGGCAGAATTATAGAAACCAGAAAGAAGGAACCAATTATGACCAATCCAAACGGACGCTTCGGCATCCATGGCGGCCAGTACATCCCCGAGACGCTGATGAACGCGGTGATCGAACTGGAAGCCGCCTATAACCATTACAAGGACGATCCGGAATTCAACCGGGAGCTGACGCAGCTGTTCAACGAGTACGCCGGCCGCCCTTCCCGCCTTTACTACGCGGAGAAGATGACGAAGGATCTTGGCGGCGCGAAGATCTATCTGAAGCGCGAGGATTTAAACCACACCGGCGCCCACAAGATCAATAACGTGCTGGGCCAGGCCCTTCTGGCGAAGAAAATGGGCAAGACCCGGCTGATCGCCGAGACCGGCGCCGGCCAGCACGGCGTGGCCACGGCCACGGCCGCGGCGCTGATGGGCATGGAGTGCGTGGTGTTCATGGGCGAGGAGGACACGAAGCGGCAGGCGCTGAACGTCTACCGCATGCGGCTTCTGGGCGCGGAGGTGATCCCGGTGAAGACGGGCACGGCGACGTTAAAGGACGCGGTTTCCGAGGCCATGCGCGAGTGGACCAGCCGCATCGACGACACCCATTACTGCCTGGGTTCCGTCATGGGACCGCACCCGTTTCCGACGATCGTGCGCGACTTCCAGGCGGTGATTTCCAAAGAGATCAGGCAGCAGCTGAAAGAGAAGGAGGGACGTCTGCCGGATGCGGTGATCGCGTGCGTGGGCGGCGGCTCCAACGCCATCGGAAGCTTCTACCATTTTATCGGCGATGAGAGCGTGCGTCTGATCGGCTGCGAGGCGGCGGGACGGGGGATCGACACCTTCGAGACGGCGGCCACGATCAATACGGGCCGGCTGGGGATCTTCCACGGCATGAAGTCGTATTTCTGTCAGGATGAGTACGGTCAGATCGCGCCGGTCTATTCCATCTCCGCGGGACTGGACTATCCGGGCATCGGGCCGGAGCACGCCCATCTCCATGATATCGGCCGGGCCGAGTATGTGCCGGTCACGGACGACGAGGCGGTCTGTGCATTTGAATATCTGGCGAAGACCGAGGGCATCATTCCGGCCATTGAGTCGGCCCACGCGGTGGCCCACGCGATGAAGATCGCGCCGGAGATGGGCCGCGATCAGATCATCGTCATTACGATTTCCGGCCGGGGAGACAAGGATTGCGCGGCGATCGCCCGGTACAGAGGGGAGGATATCCATGAGTAGGATCAGAGAAGCATTTGCAAATGGAAAAGCATTTATCCCGTTCGTCACCTGCGGCGATCCGGATCTTGAGACCACCGCGGCCGTGGTGCGGGCCTGCGCGGAAAACGGGGCCGACCTCATCGAGCTGGGCATTCCGTTCTCCGATCCGACGGCCGAGGGTCCGGTGATCCAGGGAGCCAACCTGCGGGCGCTGACCGGCGGCGTCACCACCGACAAAATCTTCGATCTGGTGCGGGATCTGCGCCGGGATGTGACGGTTCCGATGGTATTTATGACCTACGCCAACGTGGTCTACTCCTACGGCGCGGAGCGGTTCATTTCCACCTGCCGCCAGATTGGCATCGACGGGCTGATCCTGCCGGATCTGCCTTATGAGGAGAAGGACGAGTTCCTGCCGCTGTGCCGGCAGTACGGCGTGGATCTGATCTCCCTGATCGCGCCTACGTCCCGGAACCGGATCGCGATGATCGCGAAGGAGGCGGAGGGCTTCATCTACGTGGTGTCCAGCCTCGGCGTCACCGGTACCCGCAGCGAGATCAAGACGGATCTGGCCTCCATCGTGGAGGTGATCCGCGGCAGCACCGACGTGCCCTGCGCCATCGGTTTCGGCATCTCCACGCCGGAGCAGGCCCGGAAAATGGCTTCCGTCGCCGACGGCGCCATCGTGGGTTCGGCGATCATTAAGATTCTGGAGAAACACGGCGCGGACGCGGCGCCTTACGTGGGCGAATATGTGAAGAGCATGAAGGACGCGGTACGCGGGTAGAGAATGAATCTTTAAAATAGAATTTTTGCCAACCTTTTTCCATTCCCCGCGTCTATATGAGTGAAAGCTTTCAAATGGCTGCAAGGAGGTACGAACAGGTGCTCAGACAGGAGGCGGAGAGGATCATAACAGAATATGCAGGCCCGATCTTCGGTTTTGCCTTAAAGCGCTGCGGCAATGTCCACGACGCCGAGGATCTGTCGCAGGAGATCGTAACCCGGGCGTTTCGGGCGCTTCTTCTTCGGGACGACATCGAGGACGCGCGCAAATTCATCTGGACCATCGCCCACAACACGCTGAACAGCTATTACCGGGAGACGTCCCGGATGATCGTGGGCGTTCCGCTAGAGGAAGCGGCCGGGGCGGTTTCCGATCCGGGCGCAGGGCCGGATACGGCGCTTGAAGCGGAGGAGGAGAGAAAAACCATCCGGCGGCTGCGGGGAGAGATCGCGTATCTGTCAAGGCTGCAGCGGCGGATCGTCATCGCGTATTATTTCGAAAACCGAAAGCAGGCGGACATCGCCCGCGAACTGGGAATTCCTCTTGGCACGGTCAAATGGCATCTGTTCGAAGCAAAAAGGGAATTGAAAAGAGGAATGGACAAAATGAGACAACCGAGCGAACTGAAATTCAATCCGATTCATTTTGATTCGGTAGGAATGAACGGAAAAAGCGGTACGAAATCCCTGGACGAGTTCTTCCGCTCCGCGCTGTCGCAGAATATCTGCTACTGCGTCCGGAAGACGGCGAAGACCGTGGGCGAGATCGCCGACGATTTGGGCGTCTCCCCGGTCTATGTGGAGACCGAGGTCGAGTTTCTGGAGAAATATGGGTTCCTGCTGGAGAAGAACGGACGCTATATCGTGAATTTCCTGATCAGCGAACCTACGGCGGAGCTTCTGACCATGCAGGACCGGATGTATAAGAAGGCGGCGGAGCTGTTCGCCAACGATCTGTATGACGGGCTGACCGGAAGCGGGATTCTGGACGATGCGGGGATTCTCTGTCATCAGACGGACGGACCGGCTACGCCTGCGGATAACGCCCGGGCGGATCGTAATTTCCTTCTGTGGACGCTGATCCCGTTTATCGCGTCCTGGTCCGGGGAGGAACTGATGGATAAATCGGTCTCCTTTGAGGAGGTAATGACGATCCGGGCGGACGGCGGTCGGAATATCGTCCTCGCGACGGTAGTTCCTGATGATCTGAAGTTGCCGGAGGATTATGTGTATCTGAACGGCTGGTGCGGCCCTTTCCTGAACGGGAACGGTCCCGGCGGACGGATGCTCTGGCAGATGGACAGCGAGTGGTCAGACCGGAACGAGGAAGGCCGGACGATGCATGTCGGCAAAGACGCGCTGCGCGTGATCGCCCTTTACGAGCGGGAGAGGGAGGAACGTCTTTCCCGGGATGAATACGCGTGGTTGGCGGAGCAGGGCTATGTGAAGACCGGCGGAGACTATGACGGCTTGTTTCAGGCGGCGTGGCAGATCGTGATACTGGAAAACAGGGATATTCAGGCGCGGCTGATCGGGATCGGGGACCGGATCAAGAGAAAGCACCAGGCAGAGTTTGAGGCGCTGAAAGCGCCTTACGTCAAAGCCTGGCTGGACATGGTTCCGGCGCATCTAAAGAAGCTTGGAGCCTATGAGATGCAGTTCATCTTCTCGGACGGGTGGTTTCTGGTCCATTGCGTCGCGGCGCTTCTGCGGAACGGGAAGCTGAAGCCGCCGGCGCAGGGGCAGAGAAAGGCGCTGACGACAGTGCTGTGCTTCTGCCGGGATGAGGGGGAAGGATGATCTCCGGAGTCAAAGCAGCGGGGGATTTTTCTCATTTTTCTAGTTTATTTTTATCAGATTCTATATTATTATGAATATGGTACTTATTCCAACAGTGGAGGAAACACGCATGAAAAAGTTCTTTCTGAAAGCATTAACCGTTCTGATGGCCGTAACCCTGGCAGGCTGCGGCAGCGCGGGAAATAATGGGCAGACTGCGGCGGGAGCCGGTTCCGACGAAGCGGGGCAGGCGGGAGAGACCGCAGCATCGGAAGAGACGGAAACGCCTGCACCGGAGACGTCCGCAGCCGAAGCTTCGGAATCCGAAGCATCCGGCCCGCAGGATGATTCCATTGAAGGACTTTCCTTAAAGGATCTGTTCGCGGAGCACGGCATGAAGGCCGGTACCTGCCTGTCATCCCAGCTGATCGGAGATCCGGATACGAACCAGCTGATCCTCGACCAGTTTAACAGCGTCACCATGGAGAATTCCATGAAGCCCGATTATATTCTGAATCAGGAAGCCAGCAAGTCGGAGGGGCATCTGGTCGTGGAATTCAATCAGGAAGCGATCGATATGATGGAATGGGCCAGGGAGAACGGCTTCGCCATGCGCGGCCACACGCTGGTCTGGTACAGTCAGACTCCGGAATGGATTTTCCATAAGGATTTCGACGCGGGGAGCGACTATGTGGATCGGGACGAAATGCTGTCCCGCATGGAGGACATGATCCGCCAGGTCTTCGAAAAGCTTGAGGAGTTGGGGTATCTGGATCTTTTCTACGCTTATGACGTGGTGAATGAGGCCTGGATGGAGAACGGTTCCATGCGTGAAAACCACTGGTCCGAGATCATCGGCGACGATTATCTCTGGTATGCGTTTTCCTACGCAGACAAATACGCGCCCGAAAGCATCGATCTCTACTATAATGATTACAATGAGCAGTACAAGACGCTGGCTCTGTACAATTTCGTGAACACCCTGGTGGATGAGGACGGCCGCTTCCTGATCGACGGCATCGGCTTCCAGGCCCATCTCTATACCACAGATGATCTGTCGAAGTATTTCTGGGCTCTGGAGAAGCTGGGCTCGACCGGTCTGAAGCTGGAGCTGACAGAGCTGGACGTATGCCTGGGCAGATACGACTCCCCCCTGCTTCCGGACGAAGAAAACACCAGGGCACAGGGCCGATTCTATTACGACCTGATCAGCGGCCTGTTTGAACGGGTGGATTCCGGCAAGATCAAAATGGATGCGCTGACCTTCTGGGGCTTCTCCGACAGCCTGTCCTGGCGGAAGGAATACAGTCCGCTGCTTTTTGACGGCGAGCTGAAGCCGAAGTACGCCTTCTATGGCGCGATGCAGATGAAAGAGAAAGCGGGATACTAAAATGAAACTGCTGATCGTACGCCACGGCGATCCGGATTACTCCATCGATTCCCTGACGGAACGGGGCTGGGTGGAGGCGGAATATCTGTCGGAACGTCTGTCGAAGCTGGATGTGGCCGCATTCTACGTATCGCCCCTCGGCAGGGCGAAGGATACGGCGTCGCTGACGCTTAAGAAAATGAACCGGACGGCTCAGGAATGTCCGTGGCTTAAGGAATTTGGCCCGCCTGTGGCACGGCCTGACTGGAAGGGACCGGGACTCTGCCCGGTGGCCTGGGACTGGCTTCCGCAGGACTGGACCGCAGACGAACGGTTCTATGAGGAAGCCCGCTGGTCTGAACGGGAAGTGTTTGAGGAGGCCGGGGTAAGGCAGGAATACGACCGGGTCGTGGAGAACTTCGACCGTCTGCTGGCCCGTCATGGATATGTGAGAGACGGCCGCGTTTACCGCGCGGTGCGGCCGAACCGCGATACGATCGTGCTGTTCTGCCATTTTGGTGTGGAATGTGTGCTGCTGTCCCATCTGCTCGGCGTTTCGCCGATGATCCTGTGGCATGGGATCTGCGCGGCGCCGACTTCGGTGACGACGGTGATCTCGGAGGAGAGACGGCCGGGTATCGCGATTTTCCGCGCGAACGCGATTGGAGACATTTCCCATCTGTACGCCCATGGGATGGAGCCTGCCTTTGCGGCCAGGTTCTGCGAGTGCTATGGAAGCGAAGACGAGAGGTGCGACTGAGACGGGCGATATTCTGGGCATCCTGTTCGGGTTGTTCATGCCGGCGGCCATGAAGGAGACATGCAGACTGAAATAGAACAGGACAGGCCTGTTATATGATGTAATCAAAGGCGCCGGTGTCGCGACGCATCAGATCGGCGACGGTGATCCCGTCCAGATACTGCGAAATGATCTGATCCAGTCCTTTCCACATGGTCAGCGTCCGGCACTGCGCCATCCGCGGACATGGTTTCGCGTTGGGCTCCAGACAGGCGACCGGCGCCAGGGAGCCTTCCGTCAGCCGCAGGATCTCTCCTGCCGTATAGTTCTCCGGCGGACGTGTCAGGCGGTATCCGCCGCCCTTGCCGCGGACGCCGGTCAGCATATTCTGCTGAACCAGAGTCTTCAGGATGCCTTCCAGATATTTTTCTGATATTTCCTGGCGCTGCGCCGTTTCTTTAAGCGGCACATAGCCGTCCTTTTGGTTTTCTGCCAGATCGATCATGACCCGCAGGGCATAGCGCCCTTTTGTCGATATCAACATAAATGTGTTCTCCTTACCGGTGCCCTTTAAACTCTGTCTGCTGCCGCAGCCAGGGGCTTTCGGGTGTGGCGTTCGTACAATATTACCTATAAACCCATTATAGTACATGGTAAATGGGTAATCAATAGACGAATCGAAAATTTTCTTGTATATTCTATTGACAAAGTAAAAAGGCAGGCGTATAATCCCCATAAACATATCAGTTAAGTGGGTAATTACTTAAGCCAATTACCTGCGAGGAGGTAATCATATGAGCCGTATTTACACATCGGCCGATCAGCTGATCGGCGGAACACCGCTTCTGGAGCTTTCACACATTGAGAAGGAGGAGGGACTGAAGGCCCGGGTTCTGGCGAAGCTGGAGTACTTTAATCCGGCGGGGTCTGTCAAGGACAGAGTAGCCATGGCCATGATCGACGACGCGGAAGCACGCGGCGTTTTGAAACCCGGTTCCGTTATCATAGAACCCACGTCCGGCAATACGGGAATCGGCCTGGCCGCCGTGGCGGCGGCCAGGGGATACCGTATCATAATTGTCATGCCGGAAACCATGAGCGTGGAGCGCCGGCAGCTGATGAAGGCATACGGCGCGGAGCTGGTCTTAAGCGAAGGAGCCAAGGGCATGCCGGGAGCCATCGCGAAAGCAGATGAGCTGGCAAAGGAGATTCCGGACAGCTTCATCGCCGGACAGTTTGTGAACCCGGCCAATCCGAAGATCCACCGGGAAACCACTGGCCCCGAGGTTTGGAACGACACGGACGGTCAGGTGGATATCTTCGTGGCGGGCGTCGGCACCGGCGGTACGATCACCGGCGTGGGCGAGTACCTGAAGGCGCAGAAACCGGGAGTCCGGATCGTGGCTGTAGAGCCTGCGGCATCCCCGGTCCTCTCGAAGGGCGTCAGCGGCCCTCACAAGATCCAGGGCATCGGCGCGGGCTTTGTGCCTGAGGTTCTGAATACCGGAATCTACGATGAGATCATCCCGGTGGCCAACGAGGACGCCTTCGCCGTGGGACGGCTGATCGGCCGGAAGGAAGGCGTGCTGGTGGGAATCTCCTCCGGCGCGGCGGCCTGGGCGGCCATTGAGCTTGCGAAGAGGCCGGAGAACGAGGGGAAGACCATTGTGGTTCTCCTTCCGGATACGGGCGACCGGTATCTGTCGACGCCGCTGTTTGAGTAAAAAACCATTTGAAAGAATAAGAAAAGAAAAGAGGATCCGCAAATGAGTAATTACCATTTTGAAACTCTGCAGCTTCATGTAGGACAGGAGCAGGCCGATCCGGCGACAGATTCCCGCGCCGTACCGATCTACCAGACGACCTCCTATGTATTCCATAATTCCGCCCATGCGGCTGCCCGCTTCGGCCTAGCCGATGCCGGCAATATCTACGGCCGTCTGACCAACTCCACGCAGGACGTGCTGGAAAAGCGTATGGCAGCTTTGGAGGGCGGCGTCGCGGCCCTGGCGCTGGCCTCCGGCGCGGCAGCCATCACCTATACGATCATGGCGCTGGCCCAGAAGGGCGATCATATCGTGTCCCAGAAGACCATCTATGGCGGCAGCTATAACCTGCTTGCACATACGCTGAGCCAGTACGGCGTCTCCACTACCTTTGTGGACGCCCACGACCTGGCGGAAGTAGAGGGAGCGATCCAGGAGAATACCAAGGCCATTTATCTGGAGACCCTGGGGAATCCCAACAGCGATATTCCGGATATCGACGCCGTCGCGGCGATCGCCCATAAGCATGGCCTGCCGCTGGTGATCGACAATACCTTCGGTACTCCGTACCTGATCTGCCCCATTGAGCACGGCGCGGACATCGTGGTTCATTCCGCCACCAAGTTCATCGGCGGACACGGAACCACCCTGGGCGGCATCATTGTGGATTCCGGCAAATTTGACTGGAAAGCCAGCGGCAGATACGCCCCCATTGCGGAGCCCAATCCCAGCTATCACGGCGTGTCCTTTGTGGACGCGGCAGGACCGGCGGCCTTCGTGACCTACATCCGCGCGATCCTTCTGCGGGACACCGGCGCGACCATTTCTCCGTTTAACGCCTTTTTGCTGCTGCAGGGCGTGGAAACGCTGTCCCTGCGTCTGGACCGTCATGCGGAGAACACGAAGAAGGTAGTGGAATACCTGGCGAAGCACCCCCAGGTGGAGAAGGTAAACCATCCGTCCCTGCCGGATCATCCGGACCACGCCCTCTATGAGAAATATTTCCCCAACGGAGGCGCCAGTATCTTCACGTTCGAGATCAAGGGAGGACAGGAGGAAGCATACCGGTTCATCGATCACCTGGAGATCTTCTCCCTGCTGGCCAATGTGGCCGACGTGAAGAGCCTGGTGATCCACCCGGCGACCACGACTCACTCCCAGCTGTCGGCGGAGGAACTGGCCGATCAGGGCATTAAGGCCAATACGATTCGTCTGTCCATCGGAACCGAGCATATCGACGATATCATCGCGGATCTGGAGAAAGGGTTCGCGGCGGCGAGATGACGGGTCGCATAAGATAATATGTTAGAATCAGAAAATCCGGCGTCATGGAAGTCAGGCCATGGCGCCGGATTTGTGATATCAGGATGCAGATGCGTTATCCCTGCCTGCGGCAGGAAGCATGGCCTCCAGTTCGCGGATACGGGCAAGAGGATATGTATTTGACTTAAATGTAAAATATTTAAAAATATAATAAAACCTCTGGAAAAATGCTCACGTATGTTGTATGATAAAGAATGAGAAAGATGGTGACTGATATCGGCGTCAGGCCGGTATTCTGGCAAGGAGGAAAGTTATTATGCGTATCATTATCAATGGAAACCATTCCAAAGGAACCATTAACAAGAACATTTACGGACATTTCTCCGAGCATCTGGGGCGCTGCATCTACGGCGGCCTGTATGTGGGCGAGGATTCCGACATCCCGAATGTAAACGGCATGCGTACCGACGTGGTGGAAGCGCTTAAGGATCTGGATATCCCGGTGCTTCGCTGGCCCGGCGGATGCTTCGCCGACACCTATCACTGGCAGGACGGCATCGGCCCGAAGGAGAACCGCAAGACCATCGTCAATACCCACTGGGGCGGCGTCACGGAAGACAATTCCTTCGGTACCCATGAGTTTCTGGAGCTGTGCCGCCAGCTGGGCTGCGAGCCTTATATCTCCGGCAACGTGGGCTCCGGCACGGTTCAGGAATTCTCCGACTGGGTCGAGTACTGCAACATGGGCGGTATCTCCCCGATGGCCAACCTGCGCCGCGCCAACGGCCACGACGAGCCCTGGCATGTGAAGTACTGGGGCATCGGTAATGAGGCCTGGGGCTGCGGAGGCAATATGCGGCCGGAGTACTACAGCGATCTGTGCCGCCAGTATTCTACATATCTGCGCAATTATGACAAGGAGCATAAGATCTATAAGATCGCTTCCGGAGCCAATGTGGACGATTACCGATGGACCGAAGCGGTAGCCAGAATTGCCGGCCATGTGATCGACGCCATGTCCCTGCACTATTATACGGTGCCCAATAAAGACTGGAACCATAAGGGAGCCGCCACCGGCTTCACGACGGAAGAGTATTATACGACGCTTTGGAAGACCTTGTATATGAAGACGCTGGTGGAGAACCATGCCAACATTATGCGCATGACGAACCCGAAGCATCAGCTTGGTCTGGTGGTTGACGAATGGGGAACCTGGTTCGACGTAGAGCCGGGTACGAACCCCGGATTCCTCTATCAGCAGAATACGATGAGGGATGCGTTGGTGGCCGCGATCAATCTGAACATCTTCAATGATCACTGCGACGTGGTGGTCATGGCCAATATCGCCCAGACGGTCAATGTGCTTCAGGCCATGGTGCTGACCGAGGGAGAGAAGATGGTACTGACGCCCAGCTACCATGTATTCCATATGTATAAGGGACATCAGAGCGCGAAGCAGCTTGAGACTTATGCGGAGACGAAGAATGTAGGCGTTGGCGACGATCAGGTGCCGAACCTGCACGTATCGGCCAGTCAGGCGGCGGACGGAAGCGTGCTTCTGACTGTGGCGAATTTAAGTGATACCGAAGCTGTGCCGGTAGAGGCGCTGTGGTCCGGAATCGGCCGCTGCGGAACCGTGAAGGGTAAGGTGCTGACCGGAACTACCGGAGCTTATAACACGTTCGATGCTCCGGAGAACGTGAAGCCGCAGACGATGGACGGCATACAGGTGACGGAGAACGGATTTACCGCTGTGATGCCGGCCTGCAGTGTGGCGGCGTTTACGATTACGGAATAATGGAACTGCATGATGGAAACGGTCCGGGTACCGGCCGCCGCTGCCGCCGCTGCTTTCTCTACGAGATGGACGGGCAGGAGACATATTATCAGAGTGTCGTCCGTCTGCGGCAGGCCATGCCGGCAGCGGAGAAAGCGGATGATGCGGAATACAGCCGGCGTCTGTCCGTCTGCCGGGAATGCCCGGATCTGAATAACGCTACCTGTATGCAGTGCGGCTGCTACGCGGAAGTGCGTGCGTTAAAACGAACAGCCCATTGCCCAATGAAACACTGGTGAAGAAGCTGCCTCCCGCTGTCCGGGAGGTGGTTTTTTTATGGAGGATGTGAGGATGGAAACGAATATTTAGATATTTCTAAAATAATTTATTTATATATGAATTATTCACAAAAAGTTCACATTCTTTTTGTTTCTATCTACCAAAAATCATGTATTTCCCAATTAAATGTTGAAAAACCAGCGCGCAAGTGATAAGATACTTTTGTAAACAAAATGACAAAAATGCTCGACCGAATTTGCCACTTTCACCAAGAGACAGCCGGAAAGAGGGGCGGTATGAACAAAATTGTAAAATAATCGCGAGGATTTCCCTCCGACAGATTGTCGATTTGGTTTAGCATAGCATTACGTATGGCGGATTATTTTTTTACTTAATTATTGACAATTTTCTAAATTATTTCAGAAAAAGGAGGCATTATGAAAAAAGAATGTTTGATAGCTGCATTTATGCTAGTTTCTGTAGGACTGACCGCCTGCAGCGGTAATGGCAGTTCCGTCTCAGAAACGACTGCTGCGGGACAGACTTCAGACAGGGAATCGGAACAGACAGAACAGGCCATGAATCAGGAGAGCGGGACGGTGGGGCAGAGCGCAGCGGAGATCACCGCGGCCGAGGATGATTCAGTCCCGGAATTCCTGCGGGGGATCACGCTTAAGACGGATCCGGCCCTGACCTATGATCTGAAGGAGGTTTCCGTTCATGATCCGTCTGTCGTGAAGGCAGACGGAACCTATTACATATTCGGTTCTCACCTTGCGGCCGCCAAATCTGACGACCTGATCCACTGGGAGCAGATCGACTCCGGCGTACATTCGGATAACAAGATCATTCCGGATGCCACCATTGAGATGAGTGAAGCGTTCACCTGGGCGCAGACGGATACATTCTGGGCGCCGGATGTGATCCAGCTGGCGGACGGAAAGTATTATATGTATTACTGCAACTGCCAGGGCAGCATGCCTTTGTCGGCCATGGGACTGGCTGTGGCGGACAGTATCGAAGGCCCGTATAAGAATCTGGGCGTCTTTCTGAAATCCGGCCAGGGAGCGGATATTCCGGATGAGGACGGAGAGGTCTATGACGCAACAGTGAAGCCGAACGCAGTCGACCCATGCGTGTTCTTTGACAAGGAAGGAAAGCTCTGGATGGTCTACGGATCTTATTCCGGCGGTATTTACATTAAGGAAATGGACCCGGAGACCGGATTCCCTCTGGAGCCGGGCTACGGAAAGAAGCTTCTCGGCGGCAATCACCTGCGGATCGAAGCTCCTTACATCCTCTACTGCCCGGACACGGATTACTATTATCTGTTCCTTTCCTTCGGCGGTCTGGCCGCGGACGGCGGCTATAACATCAGGGTGTGCCGGTCGGAGAATCCGGACGGACCTTACTATGATTCCGAGGGACAGGATATGACGGACTGCGCGGGTGCGCCCGGAACCGCGTTTGACGATGGAACCGCAGGAAAGTTCGGCGTCAAGCTGATGGGAAACTTCAGCTTTGACTATCAGGAGGGCGAGTGGGGGCAGTTCCGTGCAGGCTATGTCTCTCCGGGTCACAACAGCGCTTATTACGACGAGGAGAGCGGCCGGTATTTTCTGATCTTCCACACCCGCTTTGAAGGGAAGGGCGAAGCCCACAATGTGCGTGTTCATCAGATGTACCTGAATGAGGACGGATGGTTCGTCGTATCGCCCCACCGTTACGTGGGTGATCAGGTGGAGCAGGTGACGGCTGAGGATGTCGTCGGTCCTTACCGGGTCGTGAACCATCTGCACAATACCAGCGCCAATGTGAATCATTCCAGGAATATTATCCTGAATGCTGACGGAACGATTACCGGGGACTTTAAGGGTTCCTGGGAGCTGAAGGACGACAATACGGCGACGATCGATCTGAACGGTATTGTTTATAAAGGAAAATTTCTGATCGAGTGGGATCAGTTCGGGTTCAAGAACGTGAGTACCTTTACGGCAGTGTCCGATACCGGAATTACGGTCTGGGGCAGCGGCTATGAGGTGAAGGAGTAGCAGAGCGGTAATTTATTTCCATATAAGCATAAAAGAAAGAAGGTGGAGGTATGTTTTCAGGAAAGAAAATGCGCAGATGGGCAGCAGTCCTTACGGCCGCGGCGATGGCGGCAATGAGCGTTCCCGTCTGGGCGACAGATCTGAAAACGAGCGAACAGGCGTCAGCGGACGGACAGGTTAACGCGGAAACTGCTGCCAATTATATCACGGACGATAATTTCTCCAACGATATGATCGACAACAACTACACGAAGGTCAGCCAGTCCCTGACAAGCCCCTTCTATGAGGGGGAGCCCGTCACCATCGACACGGCGTCGAATTTCACGGCGATCAGCGGAACCTCCGCAGCCAGCGATACCTACGGCTACGGAAGCGGAGCGATCCAGATGAACATTCATGATTCCGGGATCGTGACGGTCAATGCGCCGCAGACGGGACGCTACTTCATCAGCATGGATTACCTCGATATCGGGGACAGTGTCCTGGCCCTGGAGATGTCCATGAAGGTGAACGGCGAGTTCCAGTTTTATGAACTCAGGGACATAAAGCTGGAGGCCATGTGGCGCGACCCGGCAGAAGATTCCTATGACCGATACGGGAATCAGATCGTGCCGGTGCCCGACAAGCTTCTGCAGTGGCAGAACAAGTATGTGGGGGACGCCAGCTACCGTTACAGCGGACCGCTGGCTGTGGAACTGAAGGAAGGGAAGAACGAACTGGAGATCGCCCTGATTGAAGGGACGATGCTTCTGGGCAATCTGTATCTGAATCCGGAGCCGGCCATCGCGGAATACAGCGGCTCAAAGGAAGCCCCGGGCAATGCGCTGATCACGGTTCAGGGAGAGAAGATGGATTACAGGAACGCTTCCTCTATCCGCGCGGCCTGCGAGTATGACATCGACCTGGATCCCTATGAGGTAGAGACCAAGGCGCTCAATACTATCGACAGCGCGTCCTTCTCCGAGGCCGGCCAGTCCGTCACCTATAAGGTGAATGTGGAGAGCGCGGGAACCTACCATCTGGCCCTGAACTACGTTCAGAGCAGCAAGGCGGATTTCCCGGTCTTCGTCAATGTGGCTGTTGACGGTGTCGTTCCCAACACGGAGTTCGAGAATTACCCGCTGCCCTACGGCTCCGGTTATCAGGTGGAGAAGCTTTCCGACGACGCGGGAAGCGCACTAAGCCTGGATCTGGACGCGGGGGAGCACACGATCACCCTTACGATCACAGCCGATCCGATCCGGCATGTGCTGGAGGCTGTAGACGAGATCATGAACGGTGTCAACAACCTGAATCTGGAGATCACCAAGGTCGCGGGCACCAATAAGGACAAATACCGTGACTTAAACATTGAGGAATATATCCCCGACGCGATCACCAGGCTCAGCGGTTATGCCGACAGGCTGGATGAACTGGTCGAGAGTGTAAAGCAGTACAATCCGACGGCCAAAAAGATCGGTGCGTTTTCTTCTGCAGGCGTAGCCAGCGGGCAGCTGCGTTCCCTGGCCAGCGAGCCGGATGAACTGGCGTTTCGTGTGTCCGAACTGACCACCAGTTCGAATTCGGTAAATCAGTTCCTGGCGAACCTGATCGACAGCATCAATGAGAACGCCCTTGGCATTGACCGGATCTATCTGTACCAGGACGGCGCGAAGGTTCCGACCGGTTCGGGCTTCTTCGCATCCCTCGCAGCCAGTGTCAAGCGGTTTGTCACATCATTCACTTCCCAGGCTTATTCAACCAGCGGGAATGATCCGGAGCATCTGCAGGTATGGGTGAACCGTTCCAGGCAGTATCTGGAGATCATGCAGAAGATGATCGACGAGGACTTCACTGCCAAGACCGGTATTCAGGTCGATCTGGCCCTGATGCCAGATCAGAACAAGCTGATCCTGGCCAACGCTTCCGGCGACGCCCCCGATGTGGCGACCGGCATCAACTACGCGGTGCCGTTCGAGCTGGGCATCCGCGGCGCCATCAAGGATCTGACGGAATTTGACGACTTTTCGGAGGTCGCGGAACGGTTTGAGGAAGGGCTTCTGGTGCCGTCTACGATTGAGGACGGGATTTATTCCCTGCCGGAGACCATGAATTTCTATGTCCTGTATGTGAGAACCGATGTGTTCGATAAACTGGGACTGGAAGTGCCGGATACGATCCAGGATGTGAGAAACCTTCTGCCGAGTCTGCAGATGCGCGGTATGAATTTCTACTATCCAACGGCCGGTATGCAGGCCATGAGGAATTTCCACGGCACCACGCCGCTGATCCTGCAGAACGGCGGATCGCTGTACACACAGTACGCCGGCGATTCGAATATGAACAGCGAAGAGTCCGTCAAGGGCTTTAAGGAGCTGACCGAGCTCTTTACCATTTACAATATGCCCAAGGACATCCCCAACTTCTACCAGCATTTCCGCAACGGCTCCATGCCGATCGGAATCGCGGACTACGGCGTCTACAACCTGCTGATCAACGCGGCACCCGAGATTGCCAACAGCTGGGATATCTACCCTGTGCCCGGCACGGTGGATGAAAATGGAGAGGTGCTCCGCTACATATCCGGCGGTGCCGAGAGTACGGTCATGTTCAAGTCCGATCCGGAGCGCGAGGCGAAGACCTGGGAATTCATGAAGTGGTGGTCCTCTGCCGACGTGCAGGCTGAATTCGGACAGACCCTGCAGGTCACCTACGGAAGCACCTTCATGTGGAATACGGCGAATAAAGAGGCGTTCCGCAGGCTGCCGTGGAAGACCCAGGACAAGGAAACCATTCTGGCTCAGGCCGAGTGGATCAACGAGGCTCCGAGACTTCCGGGCTCCTACATGGTGGAGCGCGAGATATCCAACGCCTACAACTCCATTGTGGTCAACGGCGAGAATTTAAGAAGAACGCTTGATAATGCCGTGAAACGTATTAACCGTGAGACGGAGCGTAAGCTGGAGGAGTTCGGCTACAACGACCAGAACGGCAACGTGATCACGCCTTACGAGGTGCCGACCCTTGAAAAGGTGCGGCAAATCATAGGAAAGACGGAAGGAGGAGATGACTGATGAGCAAAGCCGAACCAAAAGGCAAGAAGAATCAGATCAGCAAGCGCGAGGCGTCCAATCCGGCGGCGCTGGTTTTCCTGGCTCCTTACCTGATCCTGTTCGTCGTCTTCATCATCGTCCCGATGGTGATCGCGATCGGCCTTTCCTTTACGAATTTTAATACAATTGAGTTCCCGACTTTCGCCGGGTTCCTCAACTATATCAACCTGATTACCCAGGACGAGATCTTCATGCAGAACGTCCTGCCCAACACGGTGGTGTACGTCATCATTGTCGGTATCGGCGGCTACCTGCTCTCGTTTTTGCTGGCCTGGGTGCTGGCGCAGCTGTCCAGCGTTCCCAGGACGATCCTGGCGCTGATCTTCTACTCGCCCAGCATGACAAGCGGCGTGGCGATGGCAGTTCTGTGGAAGATCATTTTCACCGGCGACCAGACCGGATACCTGAACAGTATCCTGATGAACCTGGGGATCATCAACGAACCCATCATCTGGCTGACCAATACGACCTATCTGCTGCCCATCGTCATCATCGTGGCGTTGTGGTCCAGCATGGGCGTAGGGTTCCTCTCCATGTTGGCCGGTATCCTAAACGCGGATGAGGAGCTTTATGAGGCGGGGGCCATCGACGGGATCAAGAACCGGTTCCAGGAGATGATCTACATCACGATCCCGACCATGAAGCCGCAGATGCTGTTCGGCGCGGTCATGGCGGTGGTCAACACCTTCTCCAACGGCGCCATCGGCGTATCCCTGACCGGCGCCAACCCGACGCCCGGCTACGCGGCGCAGCTGATCGTCAACCACATCGAGGACTACGGCTTTATCCGTTACGAGATGGGTTATGCGGCGGCCGTATCCGTCGTACTGTTAGCTATCATCTGGCTCTTCTCCACCATGGCGAAGAAGCTGTTTGCAGAGAAAGACTGAAAGGGGGCGAAAGATTATGGCATATAAAGGAAGTAATATCAATCCGAGAAAATTTGAGCGCGGACAGATCAAACTGATCGTTGCGGTAGCTCCGCTGGCGCTTTTCATGCTGCTCCCGATCATTTATATCTTCTGCCACGCGTTTAAGCCTATGGAGGAGCTGTTCGCGTTCCCGCCCAAGTTCTTTGTGCGGAACCCGACGCTGGATAACTTCCGGGGTCTGATGAAAGCATCCCAGACCTCCGGTATTCCGCTGAGCCGCTACGCGTTCAACAGCCTGGTCGTGACTGCCGCGGATGTGATCTGCTCCATCCTGCTTTCATCCATGGCAGGCTACGCGCTGTCCAAGCTCCGTTTCAAAGGCAAGAACACGCTTTTGGAGATCAACAACGCGGCCCTGATGTTTGTTCCCGTAGCCGTCATGATCCCCCGTTATCTGGTGATCGACGCTCTGGGAATGACCAATAACTACCTGGCCCATATCCTGCCCCTTCTGGCCATGCCTGTGAACCTGTTTCTGGTAAAGCAGTTCATCGACCAGATCCCGGACGCATTAATCGACGCGGCGTATATGGACGGCGCCACCGAGTATGTGGTGTACCGCAAGATCATCATTCCGATGATCAAGCCGGCCATCGCTACCAGCGCGATCCTGGCCTTCCAGCAGGTTTGGACCAATGTGGAGAGCTCCAACCTCTACATGAACGAGGACGGTCTGCGGACCCTGGCCTTCTATATGAATACGCTGGCCTCTGCGAACAATACGGTAGCCGGTCAGGGTATCGCGGCTGCGGCGACGCTGATCATGTTTATACCGAACCTGGTCGTGTTTATATTCTGCCAGAAGAGCATTATGAACACCATGGCCCATTCCGGCATCAAGTAGGAGGAAAGAACATGAAAAAATGGAAAATGCTTCTGCCTGCTGTTCTTTCCGTACTGAGCCTGGCCATTACGCCTCTGCAGGCATACGCGGAGGTTCCATACAAGACCTACACCATCGACGGTTACGGTTATGTTACGGAAACACAGACGGCATACA
Organism: uncultured Lachnospiraceae bacterium; assembly: GCA_947624815.1. Taxonomy (GTDB): domain Bacteria; phylum Bacillota; class Clostridia; order Lachnospirales; family Lachnospiraceae; genus UBA3402. Next base: position 45,197 of record CANQME010000003.1, read on the forward strand.
CGCCCAAGGGGTCGTTCAATAAGATCGGCGACAATTCCCTGGTGAAGCCCACCGATATCAAGATCACCAGGGACGGCTACATCTATATCGCCGACGCCGGAGCCAAGGTGGTCTGGGTCAGCACCCTGACCGGCGAATATGTGGATACCATCGGCGAAGGCGAGCTGGTGGAGCCCTACGGGATCTTTGTTACGGAAGAAAAGCAGCTTTATGTGGCGGATCGCTCCGGCAAGGTCGTGGTATTTAACCCGGAGGGCGAGGTCATCGCCACCTACACAAAGCCCAATCACCCGCTGTACGGAAAAGGCGATTTCAAGCCGGTGAAGATCGTGGTCAACGCCGGCGGCGATATGTACATTGTCTGCGAAGGAAACTCCAACGGACTTGTACAGCTGACCCCGACCGAGGGCGGCACCTTCCTTGGATACTTCGGTACCAACAACGCCAACGTCACGGTGCTGCGTATGATCCAGGAGGCGGTCTTCACGGATGAGCAGCTGGCCAGAATGGTGAGCAACCTTCCGTCTACGCCGGTGAATGTGGCGATCGATAAGCAGGGCCTGATCTACACGATCACCCCGGGCCTTAAGAATTTAAGTCTTAAGAAGCTGAACATCGCAGGCACCAACCTGATCGAGCCGGATGCCTATGACGGCAGGGAAGCGGCGGTCACGGTAGGCAACCATGACAACGTGTATGTGGCATCCTCCGACGGCTACATCTACGAGTACAACGCGGAAGGAGACATGCTCTTCGTGTTCGGAGGACGCGACGATGGTCGGTTCCGTATCGGTCTGTCCAGCCGGGTCGAGGCCATCGCGGTAGACGCTGACGACAACATTTACATCGTGGACTCCGACAGCCGCCAGGTCCAGTATTTCCAGGCGACCGAGTTTACAAACCTGCTGCACAGCGCCTTAAATCTCTATGAGAACGGCCGCTATATTGAGAGCATGGCCCCGCTTTTACAGGTTCTGGAGACCAACAGTCTGTTTGATTACGCCAACGAGGCTATCAGCCGTTCCTACCTGCAGGTGGAGGATTACGCCAACGCCTTAAAGTACGCGAGGGTGTCCAAGGCCTTCGAGGTCTATTCCGACGCATTCTGGGAGGTCAGAAATACCTGGCTGCGCGAGAACCTGATCACGGCTGCGGGCGTCGTCCTGGCGATCTGCCTGGCAATCTGGGCGCTTAAGAAGCTGCAGCAGAAGAAGGGAATCTTTAATCCTCTCCTGAACGCTACCGAGGGCTTCCGCAAAGGCGATTTCTGGCAGCGTCAGAAGTATATGACCTACTATATGAAGCATCCGGTAGACGGCGCCTACGGCCTGCGCTATGAGAACAAGAGCTCCTGGATCACGGCGGGGATCCTGCTCATCCTGACCACGCTGATCTTCGTGATCAACAAGTACTACTGCGGATTCCTGCTTCGTACGATCCGCGAGGGACGCTATACGATCCCCAACGATATCCTGATGATCATCGGCGTGTTTGTGGTGCTGACGGCCTGCAACTACCTGATGTGTACCATCAACGACGGCGAAGGAAGCTTCAAGCGCCTGTTCTGCGGCTTTGCGTTTTCGCTTACGCCCTACATCCTGTTTGAGCCCCTTTGCATCATCTTAAGCAATGTGATCACCTATAACGAAGTGTTCCTGATCGATTTCGGGCAGATATTCATTTATTCATGGTGCGTCATCCTGTTGTTTATGACGATCAAGGAAGTGAATAACTACACGGTCGCGGAGACATTCAAGATCATCTTCCTGACTGCGTTCACCGTATTGATCCTGGCGCTTCTGGCGTTCATCATTTACGTACTGTTTAAGCAGATCATCGACTTCGTGTCGGCGGTAGCTGGAGAGGTGGTGTATCGATATGGCAGATAAAAACTGGAGACGTTATCTGGTAAACGGTCTGGCAGGTCTGTTCGCAGGAGCCATATTGGCGGCCCCCATGACGGCGTACGCCACGGAGGATACCGGAGTGGTTGTGGACGTGGAGGTCTCGGCGGAAGAAAAGAAAGAAGCGCTTAAGGACGCCATTATCGAAAACCCCGGCGATACCATCAACGGCCACAAGCTGGTGGCGGAGAACGATAGCCTGCAGCTTTATCTCTATGAGCCCACATTGTCGGTGATTATTCGCGACAAGAAAACCGGGGCGATCATGGAATCTACCGTCAGCGAAAGCGACGGCACCCTGAATACGACCTGGGAGAGCTTCATCCATTCCGGTCTGGGATTCGAGATCTTAAACGGCCTGAACGAGGAGAGAAGCGATCTGACAGCGGGCGGAGCCGAGATCAGTGTGAATTACACAGATAACGGATTCTCGGCGGATATCAATCTGACCAAGTACCAGATCAGGATGAAGCTGATCGTGGCCCTGACAGACGACGGCTTTACGGCTGAGATCCCCAACGATTCTATCGTGGAGGAGCAGGCGGACGCAGCTGCGCCTGTGACCATCGGAAGCATTTATATCTATCCGTTTTTGGGTTATACCTACTCCGCGGAGCGTTCCGGGTACATGTTCGTGCCGGACGGCAACGGCTCTCTGATCTATCTGGAAGACAACGACGGACGGTTCAGTTCTCCTCAGACCTTAAGCGTCTGGGGCAGCAATGCCGGCGTGGACGAGAGCTATGTGCTGAGTCTGTTCTGGGACGAGTATCAGACCATCAATGAAGGCGAGCCGGTCCTGGCGCCTGTCTTCGGTATGGTCCATACGGATTCCCGGATGGCTGTCTTAAGCATCATCGAGAGCGGCGCCGAGGATTCCAGGATCATGGCGTACCCTAACGGCGCGATCACCAATTATAACTGGATCACTCCCAGATTTACCATGAGGCGGATCTATACCCAGCTTCTGAGCAAGGAGGCGACTGCTTCCGTCAAGCTTCAGGAGAGCCGCCATTCCCAGTGCGACCTGAAGATGAGGTACATTTTCCTGGGCGGCGACGAGGCGGATTACGCCGGTATGGCGATCAAGTACCGCGAATATCTGTTAAGCGACCAGGGGCTGACTTCAAAGGACGACGGTTTCCGGATCAAACTGGATTTCCTGGGAAGCGACCGTGAGAACGGTATTGTCGGCAAGAAGGCCGTGACCATGACCACCACGGACAATATCCGTGATATCTACGACGATCTGGCAGCCAGCGGCGTGACCGACATTACCACGGTGTACAAGGGCTGGCAGAAGGGCGGTATCTGGAGCGTCCCGATCACCAAGTACAAGGCGGACAGCAAGATCGGCGGCACCCATGATCTGACCAAGCTGATCGAGGAGGCCGACGGGAAAGGAATCAGGTTCTATCTGTATCAGGACGCCCTGCGGGCCAATCCGGATACCGTGAACACGACCTTCAATATCATTAAGAAGCTGAATGAGAGCGTCTACGAGGAGGATACCTACAAGGAGATCTACGAGTATTTCAACTACCAGACGCCTGACAAAGCGGTGGAGAGACTGCAGAGCGCTCTGGCTTCCTATAAGAAGGAAGGCGTTAAGCAGCTGGCGCTGACCGGCATTACGAACCACCTGTTCAGCTACAATTACAACAATAAGCTTTACAACCGGTCGGATACGCTCGGCGTACTGGAATCGGCTATTGCAGGCGCAGCCCAGGATATGGATCTGCTGATGGAGCAGCCCATTTCCGAATACTGGAGCCTGACAAGCGGCATCATGGGCATGCCGGTGAACACCTCCAATTATGTATTTACCGACAGGGAGGTTCCGTTCATGTCCATCGCATTAAAGGGAATCCTTCCCATGTATGCGGACTACACCAACTTCGAGGCCAACCGGAGCGAGTATTTCCTGGAACTGGTAGAGACCGGAATCTATCCGTCCTTCTACCTGACCTGGGAAGATCCGGTGGATCTGCTGTACACGAACTCTTCCGACCTGTACACCTCCAAGTATTCGGTGTACAAGAGCGAGATCGTCGAGTACTACGAGAAACTTAAGGAAGTCAACGACGCTGTAGCCGGTGCAACTATCGTAGACCACGAGAGGACTGCCGATGATCTGGCTGTCGTCACCTACTCAAACGGCGTGAAGGTCTACGTAAACCACAGCGAGAACGCTGTCGAATATGACGGCATGACCATCGAGGCCATGTCCTATAAGGTAGGTGAGGTCGGATGAGTAAGATTGAGAAAAAGGAAAAAGCGCCGCAGTCTCCTGCGGTAAAGAGACGCCGCCTCTCACTGAAACAGCGTGAGAATATGATGGGCTACCTGTTCGTGCTGCCGTGGATGATCGGCGCGGCGATCTTCGTGATCCGTCCGTTGATCCAGTCCTTCAACTTCGCGCTAAGCAACGTGAAGATCACGCCGAAGGGCCGCGAGGTCAGCTTCATCGGGCTTCTGAACTTCACCCAGATCCTTCAGGAGGACGCGACGTTCCCGACAGAGCTGGTGGCTTACCTGATGAAGACCGTGCTGGCCACCCCGGTCATCGTGGTATTCGCGCTGATCATCGCGCTGCTTCTGAACAGCAGGATCAAAGGGAAGGGTTTCTTCCGGCTGATCTTCTTCCTGCCCGTGATCATCGCGTCGGGGCCTGTGATGGAGCAGTTGGTGAGCCAGGGCGCTGGTTCTATCCCGTCCATGAACACCAGCGCGATCAGCAGCCTGATCGGCTTTCTGCCGGATTTCCTGGAAGACGCCATCATGGGGCTGTTCGAGAACATCGTTATGTACCTATGGTATTCCGGCATCCAGATCCTGATCTTTCTGGCAGCCGTGCAGAAGATCGACACCTCGCTTTACGAGGCCGCCAAGATCGACGGCGGTTCTACCTGGGAGTGCTTCTGGAAGATCACGCTGCCGACCATTAAGAACATGACCCTGTTAAATGTGGTCTATACCATCATCTTCCTGTCCAACAACGAGCAGAACACCATTATCGAGACGATCAAGGACGCCATGTTCGGTACGACGGGAAGCAAGGGCTACGGTTACGCATCCGCCATGGCCTGGCTGTACGCGGTGATCGTGACGGCCCTGGTTCTGATATTCGCCGCCGCCCTGATGCTTAAGAAGGACGTGTACGCGAAGCAGGCCAAGAAGGCCCGCCAGGAGATGAAGCATCAGGAAAAGCTGGCGAAGAAATTAAAGAGAAAGGGGATCCGGTATGCAAAACAAGAAGCAAAACGCGCAGGCAAACCAATCAAAGAGCGGCGTTAAGGCAGCTGCCGTTCCGAGAAGGAAAATGGACAGGTACGCGCTTAAGAAATGGTTCTTCGGCTCTAAGGATACCCAGGGCGCCGGCAAGATCTTCGCCATCTACGGCCTGCTGATCTGCATCGGATTCGTCTATATCTATCCGCTGCTCTACATGATCAGCAAGAGCTTCATGCAGCGCGCCGACCTGCTGGACAGCTCTGTAAACTGGATTCCCAGCGTGCTGTATGTAAAGAACTATATCGACGCGTTCACCAGCATGAACTTTGTAAAGACTCTGTGGCAGTCGGTGGTTATCGCCGGCGTGCCTACACTGGTCAATGTGGTCATGTGCGGCGTCATCGGCTACGGCTTCGCCCGGTATGATTTCCCGCTTAAGACAGTGATGATGGGAATCCTGATCTTCTCCTTCATCCTGCCGCCGCAGATCACCATGATGCCGAATTATCTGCTGTACAATGACATGAAGATCCTGAATTCCCTGGCGGCCTTTGTGGTGCCGTCCTTCTTCGGACAGGGAATCAAGTCGCAGCTTTATATCCTGATCTTTTACCAGTTCTTCCGTCAGATCCCGCAGGCTCTGATCGAGGCGGCGAAGATCGACGGCTGCGGCCACTTCAAGACCTTCTTCAAGATCGCGGTGCCGTCCGCGGCCCCGGCTATACTGGTGGTGTTCCTGTTCTCCATCGTGTGGTACTGGAACGAGTCCTATCTGACCCAGCTGTACGTCTGCGGTATCCTGGGCGGCAGCGAGTGGAATACCCTGATGGTTGCCTTAAAGGGCTTTAACGACAGCTACAGCACGGCCGGCGCTTCCGTGACCGGAGACGCTATGGGAAGTCTGAACGAGGGGATCAAGATGGCGGCGACGATGCTGTCTATCCTTCCGGTACTTCTTATGTATTTCGTGCTTCAGAAGCAGTTCGTGGAAAGCGTAGACCGTACCGGTATCACCGGCGAGTAATAACAGTCCGGAAGACGGCACATTTCAAAAAGTAGTTCGCCCGCCCCCATACCGGGGGCCGGGCTGCTATAAAAAAACAAGGAGGATTCAAGTATGAAGAAAAGATTAATCAGCGCACTTCTGTGCGCGGCCATGGTATCCACGGCCGTACTGACCGGCTGCGGCGGCGGAAACAGCGGCGGCAGCGGGACTCAGACAACGTCAACCACAGCGGCGGCCGGCGGCTCCGAGTCCGCAGCTCCTGCCGGAGATGCCGGCAGCGAAAATGGGGGGGCGGCAGCTGAAGCAGAGTCTGCGCTTCCGCCTCTGACAGATGAGGAGATCACCCTCACCTACATGAACTTTGACAATAAGGTCCTGACTGAGTATCTGGCGGAAAAGTTCACCGAACTCCATCCCAACATCAAGGTCAATGTGATCTATGAGGTTGCAGGAGAGGATTACAACAACACCCTGCTGAACCTGGTCAGCACCGGTCAGACGCCGGACTGCTTCATGATCCTGGGCAACTGCGATTTCGCTCTGTCCAACAGCCTTTTAGGCGACATGACCGAGTATTGGGAGAACGACCCGGAGAACGACAATATCCTTCCGTCGATCAACGGTGCGAAGCTGGGCTACTACGGCTCCAACCAGAAGCTTGCAACTCCGATGAAGTTCTTCCCGGACGCGATCTATGCCGATATGGCTGTGTTCGAGAAGCTGAATGTGGAAATGCCTCCGACAGACTGGACCTGGGATGAGATGGTGCAGGCGTTCAAGGACGTGACATCTCCGGATGAAGGTATTTATGGCTTCAATCAGTTCCACTCTATCGTAACGTACTATCCGGTAGCCGCGAACCCCAACGCCATCGGCGAATTCGGCTGGAACGGCAAGGAGTTCGATATGAACGACTGGGCAGTAGGCGTGAACACGCTGGCTGAGCTGATCAACGGCAAGTACCGCGCTCCGGTAACCGAGGATGAGCTGATCGCATGGCAGGGCTCCACCGACTGGGCCGCCTACTCCGGCAGACTGGGCTTCCAGATCGACGCGTTCTGGACCTATCTGAATCTGTTTGATACCGACGATTACAGGAACAAGGGCATCGAGTTCGTTCCCTACGCGACTCCTTCCGTGGAAGGCAACGACGTGAAGTATAAGTTCGGCGTTCTGGACTTCGGCGGTATCTCTTCCGGCACCGAGCATCCGAGAGAGGCTTATGAGCTTCTGAAGTTCATGGGCTGGGGTCTGGAAGGCTGGAAGTACAAGATGGAAGGCTACAAGACCCTGTTTGACGAGGCTGCGAATGTGTATGTATGGCAGCAGTCCATGCCTTGCCCGCTGACGATGGATGAGGACATCTGGGCTGATTTCCAGGCTTCCTTCTTCCCGTCTCTGCATGACGACGGCGACATTAACGAAAAGGATCAGAAATACGGCAAGTATTTTGACGATTTCTTCGCAGAAGTTCGCCACGGCGTGGTTCCGTTCGGCGACTGCCAGATCCCGGGCTTTGCGGCGTTCATCGCGGGTGCTTACGCGGGTGTTGAGGATTCCGTATTTACCGGCCAGAGCAACGCGAACGACTGGGTGGCCGAGCTGACACAGAAGGCCAACGAGTACAACAAGCAGGCCATGGCCGACGCGGGTCTGACTCCGGCAGAGTAACCGGCTGCAGAAGACAGCGAAGGCTGATGGATTCGGATCGGCGTTCAGGCTGTGAAGTCTGCTTCCGACGGAATTGCAGGAAGCGGTTCCGGCAGGATACGACATCTGTACAGACGGTTCAAAAGAGAAGTGCAAAGAAATAGGGGCGCGTAAGAGCGTGCTAAAGCAGGAGGGGAGGGGGAATTTCCCCTCCTGCATTTTTGACAAAATGTTCAAATATATCTATAATAATATATAATTGATTAAATAATCATTTCGTGCTATATTGGTGGGTGTTTACGTCCGAAAGGCGATAGGAACAGGAGGAATAAAGTATGGATGAGAGACTAAAATGGAATCAGCCCTGGATCCTGCAGAGGGCGGATCCATACGTATATAGACATACAGACGGGACGTATTATTTTACTGCCTCGGTGCCGGATTACGACCGGATCGTACTGCGTCATGCCGACAGTCTGGGCGGACTTTACGACGCGGAAGAGATTGTGATCTGGCGCAAGCATCGTTTCGGTCCCATGAGCAGGCATATCTGGGCTCCGGAGCTTCATTATCTGGATGGAAAATGGTATGTGTATTTTGCAGGGGGAGAAGCGGACAGTCCCTGGAAGATCCGGCCTTATGTGCTGGAATGTATGGGGCAGGATCCGATAAAGGATAAATGGATGGAGAAGGGCAAGATGAAAGCGGCGCCCGGCGATAAATTCTCTTTTCATGCGTTCTCCCTGGACGCCACCGTGTTCGAGAATCACGGAAAACGTTATTATATCTGGGCGGAGAAGGTGGGCGTAGGCAAGCAGATTTCCAATCTCTATATTGCGGAAATGGAATCGCCCTGCCAGCTGAAAACGGTTCAGGTACTTTTGACTACGCCGGATTACGACTGGGAGCGGGTCGGCTTCTGGGTCAATGAAGGGCCGGCGGTATTAAAGCATGACGGAAAGATCTTTGTCACTTATTCCGCCAGCGAGACCGGCGCAGCTTATTGCATGGGTATGCTGACCGCGGATGAGGACGCGGATCTTCTGGATCCCAGATCCTGGAAGAAGGAGCGGCATCCGGTGCTGGCATCCAATGTGGAGCACGGCATCTATGGTCCGGGACACAACTCCTTTACCACGGACGAAGAAGGGAATCCGGTCATGGTCTATCACGCGCGGACGGAGAGCGAGATTACCGGCAATCCGCTGTACAATCCCAACCGCCATGTATTCCTGATGCGCGTTCGCTGGGATGAGGAAGGGCGCCCGGTCTTTGAGACGGGCGCGTAAGACAGGACGGACGGAAATGACAGTATGGGGATCCTGCAAAATGATAGTTTAGATAATAGTATAATTATATTGTAGATCGTAAAATCTTGTGCTATAATTTTAGATGAATGTAAAGATAACATGGGAGACGGAAAGGAAGGAGAACCGGATGGACGGGATTCTGCGGCTGAATGATTTTGATATTCGCAGCAATGCAGCCATCGGCTCTCATGATCCCTCGATAATGTGGGATCCGGTGACACGGACCTATTATTCTTACTCAACGGACAGTTATATGCCGTACTGTGGAATCGAAGGAAAGATCGGCATTCCGGTGCGCTCTTCGAAGGATCTGGTGCATTTCCGATACGAAGGGACGGTGCTGTCGGAGACTGCCGCCGCGCAGGGACGGGATAACGGCGCATACCCGCCGACACGAAGCTTCTGGGCGCCTTACGCGGAGTATGTGAAAGGAGAATACCGGCTGTACTATGCGGCGACCAGAGCGTTTGGAAGTTCGGAGTCACGGATCTGGCTGGCTGTGGCGGATCGTCCTCTGGGACCGTTTGAGAACCGGGGAGTGGTGATGGATACCTGGGGGACGGACGATACATATCCGAACGACATTGATCCCCATATCGTATGGGACGGAGATCGGTGCTTTCTGGTATATGGTTCCTTCTTCGGAGGTATTTTCCTGAAGGAGCTGGACGGAGAGACAGGCCTGCCGCTGGATGGCGATCCAAAGTCCTTCGGACGGTGTATCTCTAGGAAGAACCCGCGGCCGGTTATCGACGGGCCGGAAGGCGCGGCGGTGATCTTCGTGCCGGAGACCGGATACTTCTATCTGTTCCAGTCCTACGGCTGGCTGGGCGATAATTACGATATCCGTGTGGGGCGCAGCCGGAATGTGCAGGGACCTTATCTGGACCGGCGGGGATGCTGTCTGGTGGAGGACTCAATGGGAGTGCGTATTGCGGGCAGCTATCGGTTTCGGGCAGAAGCGCCGAATGCGGGCACAGCGAGAAAAGACTGGAGCTTTAACGGATTTCGCGGGCCGGGACACGGAGTGCCGTTTTATGACCCGCAGAGGAACGCGTATTTCTTCGTTCACCATGTGCGGGACGGCGCTGATATCTATCGGAAATACGATCCTCATATGCAAAGGGACAGTTACCGGATGCACTATCTGATGATACGGCCGATGTTCTTTACGGACGGCTGGCCGGTTCTGGGACCGGAGCCGTACACGGGGGAGCCGGTGACGGCCGGTACAGCGGCGGATCTGGAAGACGTCGACGCCGGCTTGGAGCTGATCCGCTTTGTGGAGAATGGGAACCGGATCGCCGTTTCGGCGGAGATGGATCCCCGGGAAGCCGGGGAACTGTTCCGAATCGGCGTGTTCCACAGATGCTGGGATTTTGAAAACAGCCGGCAAGTGATGACGGTGACCGGCTTTGACCGGGACGGATACGCCTATTGGGGGAAGGTTCGCGCAAAATGACGGAAAGGGTGCGGATAAAGGGGGGTGTGCAGCGATGCTTCATATCAAAAATTTGGATGAGGGACTCCCGGTGTTCAAGGCGCTCGCGTCGGAGATCAGGATCCGTATCGTGAAGCTGCTTTTGGACAACGGAGAGATGAATATGAATGAGCTGGCCGGCGAGCTGGGTGTGACGAACGGCGCTCTGACAAGTCATGTACGGATGCTGGAGGAGAGCGGCCTGATCAGCGTTCTGACGGAGCGGGGCAGTCATGGCAATCAGAAGCTGTGCCGTGTGCGGCAGGAGAAAATTCTGGTGGACGTGGTTTCCGAGCTGAAGGAGGATCTGGGAAACGTCTACTATACAGAGATTCCGGTGGGACATTATGTGAGTTATGATATTTATCCCACCTGCGGAATCGCTACGGGCAACTACCTGATCGGCGAGGTGGATGATCCGCGGTATTTTGCCCATGCGGATCGGATGTACGCAGAAATACTGTGGTTTGGCAAGGGATATGTGGAATACCTTGTACCTACGCTTCTGCCTCCGTCTACCCGGATCGATCAGATTTCCCTGTCCATGGAGATCAGCTCCGAGGCGCCCGGTGTTAATAATGACTGGCCTTCCGATATCAGCTTCTATCTGAACGACGTTTATATCGGTATGTGGACCAGTCCCGGTGACTTCGGCGATGTGCAGGGCATATTCACACCGGACTGGTGGTTCCCCAACTGGAATCAGTATGGGCAGCTGAAGCTGATCGTCATTGACAGTACCGGGACGTATCTGGACGGACTGAAGATTTCGGATGTGACGATCGACCGGTTTCATTTAAACTATAAGAGCACGGTGAAATTCCGGTTCGAGGTAGCGGCGGACGCGGCCAATGTGGGCGGGTTCACCATCTTCGGCAAGAGGTTCGGCAATTACAACCAGGCCATTAAGGTGCGGATCAATTACAGTCCTTTATCGGAAGGATCCGGAGGAACGGCGGCCGGCCGCGCGTAAGAGAGCAGTGTGTTTATTCAAAAAGGAGGAGATTGAAATGGCGAGCATCAAAGAGGCAATTGAGAGCAGCGTTCTGGGTCTGGAGCTGGGCTCCACCCGCATCAAGGCGGTTCTGATCGACGAGTCCCATACGCCGATCGCATCCGGCGACCACGAGTGGGAGAACCGGCTGGAGAACGGCGTCTGGACCTACAGTCTGGACGATATCTGGACGGGGCTTCGCGACTGTTACAGCAAGCTGGCGGCGGACGTGAAGGCCAAATACGGCGTGAAGCTGACGAAGGTGGGGGCCATCGGCTTTTCCGCCATGATGCACGGCTATATGGCGTTCGACCGGGAGGGGAATCTGCTGGCGCCGTTCCGCACCTGGCGCAACGGGATCACCGGACCGGCGGCGGAGGCGCTGACGGAGCTGTTTCATTATAATATTCCCCAGAGATGGAGCATTGCCCATCTGTACCAGTCCATCTTAAACGGGGAGGAGCACGTGAAGGACGTGGCGTTCTTCACCACGCTGGCGGGCTACATCCACTGGCAGCTGACCGGCGAGAAGGTGCTGGGCGTGGGCGACGCTTCGGGAATGTTCCCCATCGATCCGGAGACGAAGGATTACGATGAGAAGATGATCGCCAGGTTCGACGATCTGGTCGCGGACAAGGGGTATCCGTGGAAGCTCCGCGACATTCTGCCGAAGGCCCTGATGGCCGGAGAGCCGGCCGGCGTGCTGACGGCGGCGGGGGCCAGGCTTCTGGATGAGAGCGGAACCCTGGAGGCAGGCGTTCCCATCTGCCCACCGGAGGGCGACGCGGGCACCGGCATGGCGGCGACCAACAGCGTGGCGAAGCGGACCGGCAATGTATCCGCCGGAACCTCCGTATTCGCGATGGTGGTGCTGGAGAAGGAGCTTTCGAAGGTGTATCCGGAGATCGATCTGGTGACCACGCCGGACGGAAGTCTGGTGGGCATGGTCCACGCCAACAACTGTACGTCGGATCTGAACGCCTGGGTCGGGCTGTTTAAGGAATTCGCGGACAGCGTCGGCGTGAAGCTGGATATGAATACGCTGTTCGGAACGCTGTACAACAAGGCTCTGGAAGGCGATCCGGACTGCGGCGGGCTATTGTCCTACGGGTATCTTTCCGGAGAGAATATTACCGGCGTCAGCGAGGGACGTCCGCTGTTCGTGCGCTCGCCGGAGAGCAATTTCAATCTGGCCAATTTCATGCGGGCGAATCTGTTCACGGCGCTGGGCGCGCTGAAGGTGGGCATGGATATCCTGCTGAAGGAGGAGCATGTGAAGATCGATTCGATCCTTGGACACGGCGGACTGTTCAAGACGAAGGGCGTGGGCCAGGGCTTTCTGGCGGCGGCCATCAATACGCCGGTGTCGGTGATGGAGACGGCCGGCGAGGGCGGACCGTGGGGAATGGCGCTGCTGGCGTCGTATATGATCCATAAGGACGCGGATGAGAGTCTGGGACATTTCCTGGCAGAGAAGGTGTTCGCGGGGAACAAGGGAGAGGAGATGCAGCCGGATCCGCGGGCGGCGGAAGGCTTTGAGAAGTTTATCGAGCGGTATAAGAAGGGGATCGGGATCGAGAAGGCCGCGCTTCAGTATCTGATCTGAGAAGGAGATGATTTGTCATGCTGGAACAGCTGAAAAGAGAGGTTTACGAGGCGAATATGCTTTTGCCGAAGTACGGGCTGGTGACGTTTACATGGGGAAATGTAAGCGGGATCGACCGGGAAAGCGGGCTTTTCGTGATCAAGCCCAGCGGGGTGGATTATGATAAGCTGACGCCCCAGGACATGGTGGTCGTGGATCTGGAAGGGAAGAAGGTGGAAGGGAAGCTGAATCCTTCTTCGGATACGGCGACGCATGTGGTGCTGTATAACCGGTTCCCGAAGATCGGGGGCGTGGTGCACACGCATTCGCCGTGGGCGACCAGCTGGGCCCAGGCGGGCCGCGGGATTCCGTGCTATGGGACGACGCATGCGGATTACCTGTACGGCGAGGTTCCCTGCGTGCGGAATCTGACGAAGGAAGAGATCGAGGAGGCGTACGAGCTGAACACGGGCATCCTGATCGCGGATCATTTCGAAGGAAACGGTCTGGACTATGAGGCGACGCCGGCGGTGCTGTGCAAGAATCACGGGCCGTTTACATGGGGCAGGGACGCCCACGAGGCGGTGCATAACGCGGTGGTACTGGAAGAGGTGGCGAAGATGGCGGCCCGCTGCGAGTGGCTGAACCCGGAGGTCAAGCCGGCGCCCCAGGAGCTGCAGGACAAGCACTATTACCGGAAGCACGGGGCCAACGCCTATTACGGGCAGGGGAAATAAGCTTCGGGAATTGCGCCGGAACGGATGACAAAATCTGTAAATTGGTATATAATCATGGCTGAGAAGCTGTAAATCATGTTTTGAGAAGAGGAGATACTGACTATGAAAACGGTACAGGAACAGGCTGTAAATGCGATCCGTGTTCTGTCGGCGGACGCGATCCAGAAGGCAAAATCCGGGCATCCCGGCCTGCCGCTTGGTTCGGCGGCGGCGGCCTATGAGCTGTGGGCCAACCATATGAACCATAACCCGGCGGATCCGGACTGGCCCAACAGAGACCGGTTCGTACTGTCCGGCGGACATGGCTCCATGCTTTTGTATTCGCTTCTGCATCTGTACGGATACGGGAATCTGTCGAAGGAAGATCTGATGAATTTCCGTCAGTTCGGTTCTCTGACGCCGGGACATCCGGAGTACAGGCACACGGTGGGCGTGGAGGCGACCACGGGCCCGCTGGGACAGGGCATGGCGATGGCGGTCGGCATGGCGATGGCGGAGAAACATCTGGCGGCGGTATTTAATAAGGACGAATATCCGGTAGTGGATCATTATACCTTCGTGCTGGGCGGCGACGGCTGCATGATGGAGGGAATCTCCTCCGAGGCGTTCTCCCTGGCGGGGACGCTTAAGCTGGGCAAGCTGATCGTGCTTTACGACTCCAACAGCATTTCCATCGAGGGAAGCACGGATATCGCCTTCACAGAGAACGTGCAGGAGAGGATGGCGGCCTTCGGCTTCCAGACCATCACCGTAGAGGACGGCAACGACCTGGCGGCCATCGGCGCTGCCATCGAGATGGCGAAGGCGGAGCTTAACAAGCCTTCCTTCATTACCGTGAAGACCCAGATCGGCTACGGCTGCCCGGCCAAGCAGGGCAAGGCCAGCGCTCACGGCGAGCCTCTGGGCGACGACAATATCCGCGAGATGAAGCAGTTCCTGGAATGGCCGTCTCTGGAGCCGTTCTATGTGCCGGACGAGGTCTACGCCCACTATCAGGCGCTGGCAGACAGCAAGGTGGACGCGGAGAACGCGTGGAACGCGATGTTCGCCGCCTACTGCCAGGAATATCCGGAGATGGAGAAGCTCTGGAACCAGTATCATGACGAGAAGGCCGCCGAGATCTTCTGGGACGACGAGGAATTCTGGAAACAGTCCGAGAAGCCGGAGGCGACCCGGAACCTGTCCGGCAAGGTCATTAACTATATGAAGGATAAGCTGCCGAACCTGTTCGGCGGTTCCGCCGATCTGGCGCCGTCCAACAAGACGAATATGTCGGGCGCCGGCGATTTCTCAGCCGCGACTCCCGAGGGACGCAACCTGCACTTCGGCGTGCGTGAGCAGGCCATGGCTGCCATCGGCAACGGACTTACGCTTCACGGCGGCTTAAAGCCCTATGTGGCCACATTCTTCGTATTCAGCGATTACACGAAGCCCATGGCGAGGCTTTCCGCGATCATGGGTCTGCCGCTGACCTTCGTATTCAGCCATGACAGCATCGGCGTCGGCGAGGACGGCCCGACCCATGAGCCGGTCGAGCAGCTGGCCATGTTGCGGGCGCTGCCCAACTTCCATGTATTCCGTCCGTGCGACGCGGTGGAGACGGCGGCTGCCTGGTACAGCGCCATGACCTCCACGAAGACGCCGACGGCCCTGGTGCTGACCCGCCAGAATCTGGCGCCGATGCCCGGCAGCAGCAAGGAAGCGCTGAAGGGCGGCTATGTCACCGACGACTGCGAGGGCACGCCGGACGTGATCCTGATCGCCAGCGGCTCCGAGGTGGAGCTGGCTGTGAAGGCGAAGGCGGTCCTGAAGGAAGAAGGCATGAAGGTCCGTGTGGTGTCCATGCCGTGTATGGATCTGTTCGAGGAGCAGAGCGACGAATACAAGGAGTCCGTGCTTCCGAAGAGCGTCCGCAAGCGCGTAGCCATCGAGGCTCTGAGCGATTTCGGGTGGGGCAGATATGTGGGACTGGACGGCGCTTATGTGACCATGCACGGATTCGGCGCCAGCGCCCCGTACGCCAGACTGTTTGAGCATTTCGGATTTACCGTGGATAATGTCGTCGCGGCAGTGAAGTCCCTGTAGTTGTATGAATATATGGAAGGAGTGTATCGGATATGAAATTCTTTATTGACACAGCCAATGTAGACGAGATCCGCGAGGCCAATGAAATGGGCATTATCTGCGGAGTTACCACCAATCCGTCCCTGATCGCCAAGGAAGGCCGGGACTTTAACCAGGTGATCAGGGAGATCGCCTCCATCGTGGACGGCCCGATCAGCGGCGAGGTGAAGGCTACGACCACCGATGCGGCCGGTATGATCCGGGAAGGCCGTGAGATCGCGGCGATCCATCCGAACATGGTGGTGAAGATCCCGATGACTGCCGAGGGCTTAAAGGCCGTCAAGGTTCTGTCTGCCGAGGGGATCAAGACCAATGTGACGCTGATCTTTACCACGGCGCAGGCTCTTCTGGCCGCCCGTGCGGGAGCGACCTTTGTGTCTCCGTTCGTGGGACGGCTGGATGACATTTCCATGCCGGGCGTGGAGCTGATCGAGGACATCGCGGACGTATTTATGACCCACGATATCAAGACCGAGATCATCGCCGCCAGCATCCGCCATGCGATCCATGTGATCGACTGTGCGAGAGCCGGAGCGGATATCGCCACGGTGCCCTATAAGGTGCTGATGCAGATGACCAAGCATCCGCTGACGGATCAGGGCATCGAGAAGTTCAGGAAGGACTATATCGCGGTATTCGGCGAATAAGGGAAAGCCTGCAGGGACAGGCGGATGGAGAAGCGGATCATGAAGGACACGAGACAGGAATGGCTTGCGGCGCTTCTTAAGATCACAGGACCGGTGCTTGACGCGCTCGAAGGCGGTGAGCTGAAGCAGAAGCTTCCGCTTGCGTTTCACGCGGGACGGGCCCAGTACGCGCCGCTCGAGGCGTTCGGCCGCAGCATGCTGGGACTGACGCCGTGGCTTGCACTGGATCCGGAGACAATTTCACAGGAGGAGAGAACGCTGCAGAGCGTCATGCGCCGGAAAACGGTCCGCTGTCTGGAGATGGCCGCCGATCCGGCTTCTCCTGATTTTATGAACTTTACGGAGGGCGGACAGCCGCTGGTCGACGCCGCCTTCCTGGCTCACGCCCTGGTGCGCGCACGGGGGATGCTGACGGGCAGCGCGCCGCCGGCATGCGGGCAGGATCTGCCCTGCCCGGGGACGGGGGCTGCGGCCGGCGCATGCGGTACGGATCTGTCCCGCCCGGGGAGGCGTTCTGCGGCTGACGCATGTAAAGCTCCGGCTTCGGGGTCCGGAAGCGCGGCGGGCGGCACGGGCGGAATCCTGCCGGAAGAGACACGCGTCCATCTGGCGGACGCGCTGCGCGCGACCCGCAGGATCGCCGCGGTCAATACCAACTGGCTCTTTTTCTCCGCTATGGTGGAGGCCGGGCTTTATGTTCTGGGAGAGCCGTGGGACATCATGCGCGTTCTCGGCGCGCTTCGGACCTTCCAGGGCTGGTATGCCGGCGACGGCGTCTACGGCGACGGCCCCATGTTCCACTGGGATTACTACAACAGCTTCGTGATCCAGCCGATGTATGTGGATCTTGTGGATCTGTTCGCGGA
>CANQME010000004.1 GCA_947624815.1 uncultured Lachnospiraceae bacterium
CATGCGGCCGGAGCGGGCATGCGGCCGGAGCGGAGTACAGGAAGTGGGAGCGTGCATCCGGCAAAGCGGCGCCGGCTGCATAAAACACGGCATAACCGGCGCATACTACTCCCATGAAGACGACAGCCTATATTCGCAATACATGTAAGAATTTTTTTAAATGCGGCGTGGCGGGGTGGTGTCTGGAGGTGATCTTCACCTCGGTGGATTCCATCATGCTCCACGACTGGAGACTCATGGGGCGGACCTCGCTTCTGATGTTTCCAATCTACGGAATGGGGGCCATGCTGGCGCCCATCGGGCGGGGAGTGGACCGGTGGCTTAAGGTGGATCCGGCGGACGGGCTCAGCAGAAAGGACCGGCTCCTGCGTCACGGGATGCTCTACATGGTGCTGATCTTCGTCGTGGAGTACGCAACCGGCTTCTGGCTGCGGGGACGGGGGATGTGCCCGTGGGATTATACCGGGAGGCATTCGAACATCAACGGCCTGATCCGGCTGGATTTCGCGCCGCTGTGGTTCGGGACGGGGTTATTGTTCGAAATGCTCACGAGCAAGGGACGGATGTAAGCAAGATCCGGCAGACCGATGGATAGAAATATGTGGGATGAATGGTGCGGCGGCGACCGGAAGGGAGCCGCCGCACTGCGTATGATGGGAATTGCCGCACCGCGTAAACCGCCTGGGCAGTGAGCCGCCGCACCGTGTAAACCGGCCAGGCAGTGAGCCGCCGCACCGCGTAAACCGCCTGGGCAGTGAGTCGCCGCATGGCGTAAACCGGCAGGGCGGGTACGCATATGCTGCGCGGGCTGCGGCCGGGTCCGTCAGGCTGCTCCGGCGCGGGCAAATTTGGGAAAATAGACTTGTTTTTTATTTAACGGATGAGTATAATTCAGTTATACCAGAAGAAAGGATATTCATTTTCCATGATCAAATTCATCATCCTGGCCGTCAGCGTCATTCTCTTCCTGATATTCAGCCTGCCGATCCTCTGGGTGGAGGCGTGGATCGGGAAGAAGCATCCTGAGAAGAAGGATGCCCAGTGCCTGGCCATCGTCCAGTTCATGTTCCGGTATCTGCTCCGGCTCTGCGGCGTACATATTACGGTGAAGGGCATTGAGAATATACCGAAGGACCGGGCGGTCCTTTACGTGGGGAACCATCGAAGCTATTTCGATATTCTGGTGGGTTATGTGACGGTGCCGACGCTGATGGGTTTCGTGGCGAAGAAGGAGATGCTGCGTTATCCGTCCCTGCGGACCTGGATGAAGAATGTCCATTGCCTCTTCCTGGACCGTGAAAACCTGCGGGAGGGGCTGAAGACGATCCTGGCCGGCATCGAGCAGGTTAAGTCCGGGATCTCCGTGTGGATTTTTCCGGAGGGCACCCGCAACCGGAACGACGACATTCTGGAGATGCTTCCGTTTAAGGAAGGAAGCCTTAAGATCGCGGAGAAGTCCGGCTGTCCGGTGATCCCGGTGGCTACGACCGGCACGGCGGAGATCTTCGAGAAGCACGTGCCGCGGATCAAGGCGTCGAATGTGACGATCGAGTTCGGCGAACCGTTCTATATCAGGGATCTGCCGAAGGAGGAGAAGAAATTCGCCGGTCTCTATACCCAGAACCGGATCAGGGAGCTGCTTAAGAAAGAACAGGAGATAAGGAAGGGCGTATAAGTGGAGCTGCAGGAAATTCGCACGAAATTGGATGAGATCGACGCACAGCTGGTGCGTCTTCTGGAGGAACGGCTGGCTCTGAGCGCGGAGGTGGCCGAATATAAGATCGGCACGGGAAAGCCGGTGCTTGACAGGGCGCGGGAGGAGCAGAAGATCGAAGCGGCCCGGGGCATGGCCCACACGGAGTACGCGAAGAACGCGGCTGCGGAGATGATGACCCAGCTGATGACCGTGGGCCGCAGGCTGCAGTACGGCATCATGCAGGAGCACGGCCGGTCCGGCGATACGGGCTTTACCATGGTGGACAGGATCCGCAGGGAGAACGTGCGGGTGGTCTATCAGGGCGTCGAGGGGGCCTACAGCCACGGCGCCGCCCTGCAGTACTTCGGGGACGGCGTGGACGCCTATCATGTGAAGACCTGGGAGGACGCCATGTGCGCCGTGGAGAGCGGAGAGGCGGACTATGCGGTGATCCCCATCGAGAATTCCTCGGCGGGCACGGTCAGCGACAATTATGATCTGCTGATCGCCCATGACAATGTGATCGCCGCGGAGACATTCTTGCCGGTAAGCCATGCGCTTCTGGGACTTAAGGGCGCCAGGCTTGAGGACGTGCGGACGGTGTATTCCCATCCCCAGGCGCTGATGCAGTGTTCGCCCTATCTGAACGGGCACCGGGACTGGCGGCAGATCAGCGTGGAGAACACGGCGGTGGCCGCGCAGAAGGTGGTGGCCGACGGCGATAAGACCCAGGCTGCGGTGGCGAGCGAGGTGGCCGGGAGGCTGTACGGCCTGTCGGTGCTGGCGCCGCAGATCAATTATAATAAAGAGAATACGACCCGGTTTCTGATCCTGGCGAAGGAGAAGGTCTACTGCCGGGACGCGCGGAAGATCAGCCTCTGCTTTGAGCTGCCCCACAAGAGCGGCAGCCTGTACAATATGCTGGGGAATTTCATTTTCAACGACGTGAACATGGTGATGATCGAATCGCGGCCGATCGCGGAACGGAACTGGGAATACCGGTTCTTCGTGGATATCGAGGGGAATTTAAGCCAGCCCAATATCCAGAACGCGCTGCGGTCGATCCGGGAAGAAGCGGCGAATATGCGGATCCTGGGGAATTACTGAGAAAGGCGTAAGCGATGAAGCCATTGGTCTTATACAGAAATCTGAAGTATCAGAAATTATTCGACGACATGGAGCGGCTGTTGGACTCAGCCTGCGCGCCGGAAGCGGTCGATGCTCTGCCCGGCGTCCGGTCGGCGGCGTCTGCGGCGGAAATGCAGTTCCCGTATGAGGAGGCGGATCCCCGCGGCGGCGCGGCGGCCGGCGGCCCGGACGCATATGAATGCGCCAACCGTCTGATCGAGCTGGCGGCGGACTATGGTTTTGAGGGGAACCTGTGGCACTGCTTTCTGGCCTTCTGCCTGGCGAACCACGAGAACGCCTTCAGCACGGCCTGCGAGATCCGCGGCGACGTGGGAGGAACGTTAAGCCACCTGGCGCGGCAGGATTTCGCAGTGCTCAAGGAGCTGTTCGACCGGGATATCACGAAGCTGGATAGGGGAACCTGTCTCTGGCACGATCTGGCGGACTTTACGCCGGTGGACGACGGCAGCCGGATCTTCAACCGGCGCGTCCGCGACCGGATCATCGAGCTGGCGGTGGCCCTGGGGAAGGCGGAGGACGTGGAGAGCTTCGCGGCGGCCGTGACCCAGTTCTACCGGGAATTCGGCGTGGGCAAATACGGACTTAACAAGGCGTTCCGTATCGAGGAGAACGGCCACGACGCCAGGGTCATCCCGGTGGTCAACGTGGAGCACGTCTATTTCGACGATCTGGTGGGCTACCAGCTCCAGAAGAAGAAGCTGATCGAGAACACGGAGGCGTTTCTGCAGGGGCGGGCCGCCAACAACGTGCTTCTCTTCGGCGACGCGGGCACCGGCAAGTCCTCCTGTATCAAGGCGGTGCTGAACGAGTACTACGGCCAGGGGCTGCGCATCATCGAGGTCTACAAGCACCAGTTTCACGCTCTGTCCTCGGTGCTGGAGCAGGTTCAGGACCGGAATTATAAATTTATCATTTTCATGGACGATCTTTCCTTCGAGGAGAGCGAGCTGGAATATAAATATCTGAAGGCCATCATCGAGGGCGGTCTGGGCCGCAAGCCCAACAACGTGCTGATCTACGCCACGTCGAACCGCCGGCATCTGATCCGGGAGAAGTTCAGCGACAAGCGGGAGCTGGACGACGATCTGCATGTCAACGATACGGTGCAGGAGAAGCTGTCCCTGGTGGCCCGGTTTGGCGTCACGATCTATTTCGGCTCGCCGGACAAGAAGCAGTTCCAGAATATCGTGAAGGTCCTGGCGGAACGGCACCATGTGGCGGTTCCGGAGGAGGAGCTTCTGGCGGAAGCCAACAAGTGGGAGCTGCAGCACGGCGGTCTGTCCGGCCGGACGGCGGCTCAGTTTATCGCATACCTGCTGGGAACACGGAATTTTGATGAGGGAGCGTGAGAAAGGGGGACGGTTTTTATGGCAAATCATTTATTTGCGGCCATCGACGTAGGCTCCTTTGAACTGGAAATGGGCATCTACGAGATGTCGCCCAGGAACGGCATGCGGCAGATCGATCATCTGCGGCATGTGATCGCGCTGGGCCGGGAGACCTACCACACCGGCAAGATCAGCTACCGCCTGGTGGATGAGATGTGCCGGGTTCTGGCGGATTTCTCAAGGATCATGAAGGGGTATCAGGTGGAAGCCTACCGGGCCTACGCCACCAGCGCCATGCGCGAGGCCATCAACAACAAGATCATCCTGGATCAGATCCAGGTTCGCACCGGGATCCAGGTCCGCATCATCAATAACTCGGAGCAGCGGTTTCTGAGCTACAAGGCCATCGCGATCAAGGCGGCGGAGTTCGAGAAGATCATCCAGAAGGGCACCGCCATCGCGGACGTGGGCTTCGGCAGCACCCAGCTGTCGCTGTTCGACAAGGAGAGCCTGGTGACTACCCAGAACATCGTCCCCGGCGTCTTAAAGATCCGGGATATCCTGTCCCAGATCCAGGTCAGCGGCAATATGGAGCAGTCCATCGTCGAGGAGATCATGGACCATGAGCTGATCAAATTCCGCAAGCTGTATCTGAAGGACCGGGATATCAAGAACCTGATCGGCATCGGCGATTCCATCATGGCGCTGATGCGCTACGCCGGCGAGCTGGCGAGGCGGAGGGAGCTGACGGCGGACGGAGCGGCCCGGGCAGAAATGGCCGATACCGCTAAAGGCGACGTATCCGGTAAGTCGGGAAAGTCCGAGGAGACAGGCAAATCCGGCAAGTCCGGCCGGGCCTCTTCGGGAGATCACACGAACTGCATCACCCGCGAGGAGTTTAACCAGGTCTACGAGGAGCTGATGGGGATGTCCCCGTCGCGGATCCAGGACGAATTCGGCGTCAATGAAAGCTACGCCGGCATCCTGGTGGCCAGCGCGGTCATTTACATGCGGATCCTGCAGATGACAGGCGCGGAGCTGGTATGGACGCCGGGAACCCGTCTCTGCGACGGGATCGCCGCGGAATACGCCCAGGAGAACCGGTGCATCCGGTTCACCCACAGCTTCGACGACGACATCCTGGCGGCGGCCCGGAATATCGCCAAACGCTACCGCTGCGGCAACAGCCATATCCAGAACGTGGAGAGCCTGGCGGCCCAGATGTTCGACGCGATGAAGAAGCACCACGGCCTGGCGGCCCGCGATCAGCTGCTTCTCCGGATCTCCGCCGTGCTTTACGGCTGCGGCAAATACATCAGCATGCGCAATTTCGGCTATTGCTCCTATGAGATCATCATGGCCACCGAGATCATCGGCCTGTCCCATGCGGAGCGGGAGGTGGTGGCCAAGGTGGTCCGCTACTACGCGGAGCCGTTCGACTATGACAAGGCGGCGATCCATTCCGCCAAGCTGACCGCAATGCTCAGGCTGGCGGTGGCGCTGGACGCCAGCTATAAGCAGAAGCTGACGGACTGCCGGATGGTGGTCCGGGGCGACGAGCTGGTGATCTCCACGTCCTACGACGGCGATCTGAGCCTGGAGAATATGATGGTTCAGACCTGCGCGCCGTTCTTTGAGGAGATCTTCGGCATTACGCCGGTACTGAAACAGAAAAGGAGGGTGTAGATCATGGCTGAGATCGATGCGAGATTCGTAAAACCGGAGAACTTTGTGAACCGGGAGCTGAGCTGGCTGGAATTCGACTACCGGATCCTGGAGGAGGCCAGGGACAAGACGCTTCCGCTGTTCGAGCGCCTGAAATTCTTAAGCATCACCGCCTCCAATCTGGACGAATTCTTCATGGTCCGCGTGGCGTCCTTAAAGGACATGGTCCACGCCGGCTATACGAAGCCGGATATGGCGGGCTTAAATCCGGAGGAACAGCTGACCAGGATCGGCGAGAAGACCCATGAGCTGGTGGCGCTGCAGTATTCCACCTACAACCGGTCCCTCCTGCCGGCGCTTAAGCAGAACGGTCTGCGGATCGTGAGCCGTCACGAGGATCTGAACGAGGCGGAGGGCGCCTGGGTGGATGAGTATTTCCGGGCGAATGTGTACCCGGTTCTGACGCCCATGGCGGTGGACTCGTCCCGGCCGTTCCCGCTCATTTACAATAAATCGTTAAATATCGCCGCGCTGATCCACAAGCGGGACGGCGAGGAAGAGGGCGTCGTGGATTTCGCCATGGTGCGCGTACCTGCGGTGATCCCCAGGATCGTGGAGATCCCGGTCAGCGAGGAACGGGTCGTGATCCTGCTGGAGGAGATCATCGAGCGGAATCTGTCGTCCCTGTTCTCGAACTGCGACATCATCGCCGCCCATCCGTTCCGCGTCATGCGCAACGCGGATCTGTCCGTGGACGAGGAAGGCGCGGAGGATCTGCTGGTGGAGATCGAGAAGCTTCTGAAGCGCCGCCAGTGGGGAGAGGCCATCCGTCTGGAGATCGAGGACAACGCGGATAAGCGGATTTTAAAGCGTCTGCGCAGGGAGCTTAAGATCCAGCCGGCGGACATCTACGAGGCGAACGGCCCGCTGGATCTGACATTCCTGATGAAAATGTACGGCCTGGACGGGTTTGACCATCTGAAGGCGGAGCCCCACAAGCCCCAGCCCAACCCGGCGTTTCTGAATGACGACGATATCTTTACGAATATCCGAAAGGGCGATATCCTGCTCCATCATCCGTATGAGTCCTTCGAGCCGGTGGTGAATTTCATCCAGACCGCGGCGTGGGACCCGGAGGTGCTGGCCATCAAGCAGACCCTCTACCGGGTCAGCGGCAACTCGCCCATCGTGGCCGCCCTGGCGGAGGCCGCCGACAACGGCAAGCAGGTGTCGGTACTGGTGGAGCTGAAGGCCCGCTTCGACGAGGAGAACAATATCAACTGGGCCCGTATGCTTGAGAAGGCCGGCTGCCATGTGATCTACGGTCTGGTGGGCTTAAAGACCCATTCCAAGATCACGCTGGTGGTGCGCCGGGAGGAGGACGGCATCCGCCGTTACGTCCATCTGGGTACCGGCAATTACAATGATTCCACGGCCAAGCTGTACACGGACTGCGGCCTTCTGACCTGCCATCCGCAGATCGGAGAGGACGCCACGGCCGTTTTCAACATGTTGTCCGGCTATTCGGAGCCGCAGCAGTGGAACCAGCTGGTGGTGGCGCCGATCTGGCTGCGCAAGCGGTTCGTGCGGCTGATCGAGCGGGAGGCGGCCAACGCGAAGCTGGGACGCCCGGCCCGGATCATCGCCAAGATCAATTCCCTCTGCGACCGGGACATCATCGCCAAGCTCTACGAGGCGTCCTGCGCCGGTGTGAAGATCGATCTGATCGTCCGGGGCATCTGCGGCCTGAAGGCGGGCGTGCCGGGACTGAGCGAGAATATTTCGGTCCGGTCCATCGTGGGCAATTTCCTGGAGCACTGCCGGATCTTCTATTTTGAGAACAACGGTACGCCGGAATACTACATGGCCAGCGCCGACTGGATGCCCAGGAATCTGGACCGCCGTGTGGAGATCATGTTCCCCATCCTTTCTCTGGAGCTGCAGGAGAAGGCGATGCATATCCTGGAGGTGCAGCTGGAGGATAATCTGAAGGCCCATGTACTGAAGCCGGACGGCAGTTACGAGAAGATCGACCGCCGCGGCAAGGAACCCGTGGGCGCGCAGGACACCTTCTGCGGCGAAGCCGTGGCCGCAGTGAAGGCGCACCAGGCGCTGCAGGACCCGGTCAATACCCGGGTGTTCGTTCCGGTGGAGAGCCATGAAGATCTATGATATTTCTCAGGAGGTATTCGGCTGCGTCGTGTTTCCGGGAGATCCGGCTCCGGCGCGGGAAATCCTCTCTGAGATCGCAAAGGGCGGCAGCTGCAATCTGACGGCGATTCGGATGTGCGCCCATAACGGTACCCATGTGGACGCGCCGTACCATTTCTGCGCGGACGGAAGGACGATCGACGAGGTCGGGCTTGAGATCTGGATCGGGCCGTGCTATGTGGCGGCGCACGAGGGCGTTGTCACGGCGGAAGATATGCGGCGGATCCTGGCGCGTGCGGAAGAAGCCGGAAGAACGGAAACCATCAAACGGATCCTGATCAAAGGAAAGGCGGAGCTCTCGGAGGAGGCCGCCCGGGTATGCGCCGAAGCCGGCGTGATCCTTTACGGCAACGAGTCCCAGACGGTGGGGCCGGAGAGCGCTCCGGCCGCGGTCCATCGGATCCTGCTGGGCTCCGGCTGCGTGCTTTTAGAGGGGATCCGTCTCGGCGGCGTCCCGGAGGGCGCGTATCTTCTGAACGCGGCGCCGCTGAATCTGGGCGGCGCGGACGGCGCGCCGTGCAGGGCGGTGCTTCTCAAACTGGAATAAAGACTCCTGAATTTCCCACCGGAGGAAAATACTTTTAACCATAAAGTAATGAAAAAGTAAAGCAATCTCCCGCAAAGTATGCTATACTAAAGGGAAACAAAGGAGGAACCGTTTCATGTCCCAGATGAATATATTAGTAGTAGACGACGAGCGGGAGATCGCCGATATGGTAGAGATCTACCTGGTCAGCGACGGCTATCGGGTCTTCAAGGCGAACAACGCCCAGGAGGGTCTGGATATTCTCGATAAGGAGGAGATCCATCTGGTGCTTCTGGACATCATGATGCCCGGTATGGACGGACTGGAGATGTGCCGCAGGATCCGGGAGACCAGCAATATCCCGATCATCATGATGAGCGCCAAGTCCACGGATCTGGACAAGATTCTGGGACTGGGCACCGGCGCCGACGATTATGTGACGAAGCCGTTCAACACGCTGGAGCTGACGGCCCGCGTCAAGTCCCAGCTGCGGCGGTACACGCAGCTGAATCCCAACAGCACGACCCGCGAGGTGGAGAAGAATGAGATCGCGATCCGGGGACTGGTGATCAATAAGGATAATCACAAGGTCACGGTCTTCGACGAGGAGATCAAGCTGACGCCCATTGAGTTCGATATCCTGTATCTGCTGGCGTCGAATCCGGGGAAGGTGTTCAGCACCGACGAGATCTTCGAACGGGTCTGGAACGAGAAGGTCTACGAGGCCAACAACACGGTCATGGTACATATCCGCCGCCTTCGCGGCAAGATGAAGGAAGATACAAGGGAGAATAAGATCATCACCACAGTGTGGGGGGTAGGATACAAAATTGAGAAATGATATGAGCCGCAGGTACCATACCCGCGTCATCACCAACATCATTTACAGCGCGCTCCTGGCCTGCCTGGTGGA
This sequence comes from uncultured Lachnospiraceae bacterium, assembly GCA_947624815.1. GTDB lineage: Bacteria > Bacillota > Clostridia > Lachnospirales > Lachnospiraceae > UBA3402. The sequence continues at coordinate 9,489 of CANQME010000004.1, forward strand.
AGTGTTCGTAGTCGTGAACCTCTCCATGGTGGGCCGTTATGCCGTTGAGAACGGAAAGGAAGGCAGCCTGCCCGCCATGTTCTATCAGCCGGGCGCTCTTGTTGTGATGCTTTACCTGCTGTTGGGCGTGGCGGTATTCGCGGTCACATTTCTCTTCCTGCAGCGGGACGCGCTGGAATATATCACGAAGATCTCCGCGGCCATGCAGAATATCGCGGCCGGCGATCTGAACACCTCAGTGGAGGTGGTGGGGGACGACGAATTCTCCGTGATGGCTGCCAATATCAACCGGATGGTGGAGGAGATCCGCGAGCTGATGGACAGGGAGAGGGAGTCGGAGCGGACGAAGAACGAGCTGATCACCAACGTGGCCCACGACCTGCGGACGCCGCTGACCTCCATCATCGGATACCTGGAGCTTTTGTCCGGGCCGGTGCAGCTGGAGCCGGAGATGCAGGAGAAGTACATTCATATCACCTACACCAAGGCGAAGCGCCTGCAGAAGCTGATCGAGGATCTGTTCGGATTCACGAAGCTGAATTACGGCAAGATCTCCATGCGGGTGTCGCAGGTGGATATCATTAAGCTTCTCAGCCAGCTTCTGGAGGAATTTTATCCGAATTTCATGGAACGGAATCTGTCCTATGAACTGCAGAGCAACGTTCCGTCTCAGGTGATCACCGCCGACGGCAATCTCCTTGCCCGTCTGTTTGACAATCTTTTGGGAAACGCGATCAAATACGGCGCCGAGGGGAAGAAGATCCTGGTGAAGGTCCACTCCGACGGAGAGTTTGTTACCGTGTCGGTGACGAATTACGGTTATGTGATTCCGCAGGAGGAGCTTCCGCTCCTGTTTGAGAAATTCTACCGGGTGGAGCAGTCCCGTTCCACCAACACCGGCGGCACCGGCCTGGGACTGGCCATCGCCAAGAACATCGTGGACATGCACGGCGGGACCATCGGGGTGACCAGCGATTTGAACGGCACGGTGTTCACGGTGAAGCTGCAGGTGAATTTCGATATCAATAAGGAGCATTTCGGAAGTCCGGGGGACGGTCATGAATATGAGATGTAGATTATTTGCAGGGCCCATACTGTGTATGATGGCCCTGTCGGTCGTGTTAACGGTATATGGAACGGAGCAGGCCGGGCCTGCCTCTGAGACGTCGTCCGTAACGGCGGCTTCGGCCGGGGATGAGAGCGGCGCGGCTCTGTCTGCCGCCGGCAGGGGACTTTCCATGGACGTGACCTACGGTTATGACGACCACGCCAAGGGAGGCAGATACATGCCGGTGGACGTGACCGTTTCCAACCGGAGCGGAGAAGACTTTACGGGAACCCTGAAGCTTCTGACCATGGAGTCGGATTATGATATCTACTGCTATGAATATCCGGTGACGGTGCCCGCGTCCGGGGGAGCCGGACAGTCGGACGGCGGCGGAGCGCCTGCGGTTCTCCACAAGCATGTTTATGTCCCCATGGGCAACCGCGCGGACCGGATGTTTGTCAGTCTGACGGACGAAGAGAACAGGCTGGTTCTTCACGAGAGGGAGGAACTGGATTTCAGCGTGGATATGCCGGAGCTGTTCATCGGGACGCTGACGGATTCGCCGGAGCTTTTGGCCGCCTGGGACGGCGTCGGCGTGGATTACAGCATGCTCCGGACGCAGGTGGTCGACTTTGACACGCAGACATTTCCGGCGGATGAGATGGGTCTGGATATGATCGATGTGCTCCTGATCAGCAATTTCCGGATCCGGGATCTCTCCGCGGAGCAGAGCCAGGTTCTGGTGGAATGGGTCCGTAGCGGCGGCACCATGATCCTGGGAACCGGCGAGCGGGCGGACGACACGCTGGGGCGGTTCGCACCGGAGCTTTTAGAGGAATCCTATGACCCTCCGGTGACACGCGAGGTGGATATGGGAGACCGGTACGCCCAGGAGAGCCCGGACGACGCGACGCTTACGATCCCGTGCCTGGAGTTTTCCTTATCCGGCGGGGACGTGCTTTTTGCCGACGAGCAGCAGGCGCTGGTGGCGTCGGTGTCCTACGGCAGAGGCACGATCGCCGTGGCGGCCTATGATTTCGCCGATATCTCCGGGTTCTGCAGCCGGAACCCGTCGTATCTGGACGATCTGCTGACGGCGGTGCTGGGCGAGACCAGACTGGCGGAGCTGGCCCAGGAGGTCTACAGCGGCAACTCGGACCGGTACTGGTCGGTCCGCAATATGATCAATACGGGCAACGTCCGCCAGCTGCCGAATTTGAATCTCTATACGCTTGAGCTGGTCATCTATCTGCTGCTGGCCGGTCTGGTGGTCTATATCTTCCTGAAACAGAGGGATCTGACGGATTACTACCGCAGAACGGTGGTGGTGCTGTCGTTTCTGTTTACGGGGATCATCTATTTCATGGGCAGCCGGACCCGGATCACCGGGACGTTTTATACCTACGCCCAGTTCCTTGAGACGACGTTCGATTCGGTCAGCGAGACGTCCTATGTCAATATCCGCGCGCCCTATAACCGGCCCTATCAGGCCAGGGTGCCGTCGGGCTATTCGATCAAGCCCATAACGAGAAGCTTTTACAGCGAGGAGAGCACGCCCCGCTTCACCGGCAGCGAATCGCCGGTGGTGGATCTGAGCTACGGCCCGGAGGAGACTGTGGTCTCCATTCAGGGAGTGCCGGCGTTTGAGCCGCGGTATTTCCAGCTGAACAAGGTGACGGAGAATACGCAGATGATCGGGTTCGACGGGGAGCTGGAGACCGACGGAGGCACGCTCAGCGGAAGCGTCACCAACCGGTTCCAGAAGACGGTCCGCGACTGCGCGCTTCTGTTCAACAGCAGGCTGATCCGGCTGGGCGATATGGAGCCGGGCCAGACGGTGGAGCTGGACGGCCTGGAAGCCCTGGAATATCCGTGGAACGCGTCCTATCCGGTGGCCGCGTACCTGTCAGGCGAGAGCGGGTTTGAGCCGGACATCAGCAATGAGGAATACGTGAGGGCGTCGGAGAAATCCGACATGCTCAGCTTCTATCTGGACAATCATATGCCGTATTTTACGATCCCTAGCGCCAGAGTCGTGGGGTTTATCGAGGCGGAGGACGCGGATGGTGGCGCGATGGCGCGGCGGGACGGCGACGGCATAACCATCGTGTCCTCGTCGGTGGCGGTCTATTCCAGCGATGAGACGGTGCTTTACCGGTCCGGACTTGTGAAGACGCCGCGGGTGCTGGGCGGAAGCTATGATGCGGAGGCGAACGTCCTTTACGGCATTGATCCGGTGACGCTGGAGTATTCCTTCGGCACGGACGTGCAGGTGGAGGAACTGGATTTTGATTACGTTTCCGAGGTATTTACGGAGCAGAACGGCAGCGATATGGCCGTCTTTACGGGGAATATCTATTTTTACAATCATCTGACCGGCGTATACGACCGGATGGATCCGGAGAAAACGGAATACGGCGCCCATGAGCTGCTGCCGTATCTGACGGACGACAACCGGATCACGGTCCGCTATGTCTATGACAATATCAATCAGTATAACTGGAACATCCTGCTTCCGATGCTGAATATCGTGGGAAGAGAGTACTGATCTTCGGAGACGGGCCGGCCGCGGCGCCGGCGGGACGTACCGATCGCGGGGAGGAATTGCGGATGCTGCGAATTGAGAATCTGAAAAAGGTCTTCGGCCGCACGGTGGCTCTGGACGGACTGAACATGACGGTGGAGCAGGGGGCGCTCTACGGCTTCGTGGGGCCCAACGGAGCCGGCAAGACCACGACGATCAAGACCATCATCGGTCTTCTGGCGCCGGATGAGGGCCGGGTGCTGGTCAATGACATCGACGTGGCGAGGGAGCCCGGCCGCGTCATGGCCCGGATCGGCTATGTGCCGGACGCCTTCGGCGTCTACGATAATCTGAAGGTATCGGAATATATGGAGTTCTTCGCATCCTGCTACGGCCTTACGGGGCTGAAGGCGAGGAAGCGTGGACAGATGCTTCTGGAGCAGGTGGGACTGGACGACAAGGCGGATTTCTATGTGGAGGGACTTTCGCGGGGCATGCAGCAGCGGCTCTGCCTGGCGCGGGCGCTGATCCATAACCCGCCGGTGCTGATCATGGACGAGCCGACGGCGGGACTGGACCCGCGGACCCGGTACGAATTCAAGGAAATCCTGAAGGAGCTGCAGAATCAGGGGAAGACGATCCTGATCAGCTCCCATATTCTGCCGGAGCTGGCGGAGATCTGTACGGATATCGGCGTCGTGGACCAGGGCCGGATGGTGTTCGAGGGAACGATGGAGGAGATCCTGGCGCAGATCAATGTGGCCAGTCCCCTTCTGATCTCCGTGAGCGGGAGCCAGAAGGAGGCCCTTGCGATCCTGCGGGACCACCCGGAGGTAGAGACGATCACGATCCGCGACGAGGATATCGTGGTCGGATTCTCCGGCGATAAAAGAGACGAGGGCGCGCTGCTTAAGCAGCTGGTCGACGCAGGCGTGAAGGTCTACGGGTTCGTGCGGGAGCGCGGGAATCTGGAATCCGTATTCATGCAGATCACGGATCACAGCGACGAGGAGGTGGTACTGATCCATGAGGATTAATCCGATCTGGAGGCAGGAGAGCCGGGCGGGAGCCAGGTCCTTTAAGCTTCCGCTGATCATTCTGGGCTTTAACTCCGTTCTGGCGGTCGTGGCGCTTCTCTATATGTACTCGATGATCGCCCAGGTGCGCCTGACGGCGGAGATCCAGTATACCAGCTTCCTGGGGCTTTACAGCTTCGTGGCGACGATGGAGTTCGTGCTGCTTCTGTTCATCATCCCCGGCCTGACGGCGGGGGCCATCAGCGGGGAGAGGGAAAGGCAGACCCTGGATCTGATGCTGACGACGAAGCTGAAGCCGTCGGATATCGTGCTGGGCAAGCTGGCGCAGGGGCTTTCGACCGTATTCCTGCTGATCGTGTCCAGCTTCCCGATCCTGGGACTGGTCTTTATCTACGGCGGCGTGACCGTGGCGGACGTGGGACTTCTGCTTCTGTGCTATGTGGTGACCGCGGTGCTTCTGGGAAGCGCCGGACTGTTCTGCTCTGCCGCCATGCGGCGGTCCACGATGGCGACGGTGGCCGCGTACCTGGTGGTGGTGATCTTAAACGCCGGCACGCTGGTGGTCAATTATCTGGCGGTCGGCCTTGGAGCGATCACCTCTTCGGGAGGAAGCGCGGCGGGATGGCCGATGTATCTGCTCCTGTGGAATCCGGCGGCCACGTTCCAGTCGCTTCTGAGCAGTCAGATGGGCAGCGAAAGCGGGCTGGCACCTCTGTTTCCGCAGCTGGAGCGGATCGCGGAAATGGGGCTGATCGGCCGCTACTGGCGGCCGGCCAGCATGGCGGTGCAGCTACTGACGGCGGCGGCGTTTCTGTGGGGCGCGGTCCGGAAGACGAAGCCGGCGAAGCAGAACGGCAGGCGAAGGTAACAAGCCGTCCCGGACGGAACGGACAGGCCGGCCGGCTGGGCTGCGCGAACTGCCGTGTGGTAGTGCTTGCACTTTATGGCATATTTTGGTATGATGGTCATATATGGTTTGCGGCAGGGATCCTGATCGTTTGACAAGGAGGAGAGAAGAATGGGAATCATCAAGGCTGTAGCATCCGCAGTGGGCGGCGCGCTGGCTGACCAGTGGCTGGAGGTCATCGAGGCGGACAACATGGGCGACCAGACCGTATTCACGAGAGGGGTTGCGGTACGGAAGGGCTCGAACACGAAGGGCACACAGAACACGGTATCCAACGGATCCGTGATCCATGTCTATCCGAACCAGTTCATGATGTTGGTGGACGGGGGCAAGGTCGTGGACTACACGGCGGAGGAAGGCTATTACACCGTGAACAATTCCGCCATGCCGTCCCTGTTCAACGGCCAGTTCGGCGACGCGCTGAAGGAATCCTTCAACCGCATTAAGTACGGCGGCGTGACCCCGGTCTCCCAGAAGGTATATTATGTGAACCTTCAGGAGATCAAGGGCATCAAGTTCGGCACCCGCAATCCGATCAACTATTTCGATACCTTTTACAATTCCGAGCTGTTTTTGCGGGCGCACGGAACGTATTCCATCAAGATCACCGATCCGCTCCTGTTCTATGCGGAGGTGATCCCGAAGAACGAGGATAAGGTGGAGATCGACTCCATCAACGAGCAGTATCTGGACGAATTCCTGGAGGCGCTGCAGTCGTCGATCAACCAGATGTCCGCCGACGGGACCCGTATCTCCTTCGTGTCCTCCAAGGCCCGCGAGCTGGGCAGATATATGGCGGATACCCTGGACGAGGACTGGAAGCGGATGCGCGGCATCGAGATCCAGTCGGTGGGTCTGGCCAGCGTTTCCTATGACGAGGAATCCCAGAAGCTCATCAACATGCGCAATCAGGGCGCGATGCTCAGCGACCCGTCGGTGCGCGAGGGCTATGTCCAGGGAGCGGTGGCCCGCGGCATGGAAGCCGCCGGCTCCAACGCCAACGGAGCCATGGCCGGATTCATGGGCATGGGTATGGGTATGAACGCGGGCGGCGGATTCATGGGCGCGGCGTCCGCCTCCAATATGCAGCAGATGCAGATGCAGCAGGGAGCTGCCCGGGCAGCGGCAGCCCAGCCGGCCGGCGCACAGGCCGGAAGCTGGACGTGCAGCTGCGGAGCCGTGAATACCGGCAAGTTCTGCAGCCAGTGCGGCAAGCCTGCTCCGGCGCCTGCCGGAAGCTGGACGTGCAGCTGCGGTACGGTGAATACCGGCAAGTTCTGCAGCGAGTGCGGCAAGCCGGCCCCGGCTCCGACCGGAAGCTGGACGTGCAGCTGCGGTGCGGTGAACACCGGCAGGTTCTGCAGCGAATGCGGCAAGCCCAGGCCGTGAACCGGATCCGAAGATGAGAAAGAGATTTCAGCCGGAGAATCGATATGGCGACGATAACATTCAAATGTCCTAATTGCGGAGGCGGGCTCCAGTTTGATCCCGCCTCTCAGAAGTATAAATGTGAATACTGCCTGTCTGTGTTCACGCAGGCGGAGCTTGAGCAGCTGCAGCCGGATGAAGCCGGAGACCAGAGCGCGCCGGACGCCGGTGCGGGTGCCGGATCCGGAACCGGCGATATGCGGATGGGCCGCACGGAAGCTGCCGGCAGACAGCCCGCCGGACAGAAGAACGGCGGCGGTGAGCAGGCGGTCGTCTATACCTGCCCCAGCTGCGGCGCGGAGATCGTAACCGACGAGACGACGGCCGCCACCTTCTGCTTCTACTGCCACAATCCGGTCGTCCTGCAGGGGCGCCTGGACGGCGCCTATGAGCCGGACTATGTCCTGCCCTTCGCGCTTGACAGGGCGAAGGCCAGGGAGATCTTTCTGGGATGGCTGAAGAAGAAGAAATTTGTTCCCAGATCCTTCTATTCTGAGGAACAGATCGAGAAGATGACGGGCGTCTATTTCCCGTACTGGACATACAGCTGCCAGGTGGACGGGCATCTGGAGGCCGAGGGCACGAAGGAGAGCCGTTCCTGGGTCCAGGGCTCCACCAGATATACGGAGAATCAGCGGTATCAGATCGTCCGCGACGGCCAGATGGACGTGGAGCATGTGACCCGCAACGCCCTTAAGAAGGCGGACCGGAAGCTGGTGGAGGGCGTTATGCCCTTTGAGATGAAGGATATCCGGCCGTTTTCCATGGGGTATCTGTCCGGGTTCATGGCGGAGAAACGGGATATCGAGCACGGGGAGTTCGACCGTGAGGTGGAGGAGGAGGTCCGCTCCTACGCCGCTTCCAGTCTGGCGGCCAGCGTGGACGGGTATTCCAATGTGAAGATCCATTCCCAGCAGACGGACCTGAAGAACGGCCGGTGGAATTATGCGCTGATGCCCGTGTGGACGCTGACCTATAAGGATGGCGGGAGCGGGAAGATCTACTATTTCGCCTGCAACGGCCAGACCGGCAAGGTATGCGGGAAGCTGCCCCTGGACAGGGGGAAGCTGGCGGCCTTTTTCGCGGAGATTTTCGTGCCGCTGTTTGTGGTGCTGATGATCGTGGGGTATTTTCTATGAGAGGTCTGAGAACGATAGGATTAAGAAAGCGCATACCCGTCGCGGGAAGACTTGCCGCGGTCCGGAGGTGCGCTGCGGCTGCGCTGTGCGTATGCGCCGTGCTTCTGGCGGGGGTTGGAACGCTTCCGGCGGATGAGGGTGCGTCCGGCGTCTTCGGCGGTCTGACCGCATGGGCGGCCGGTTCTGCGGAGACGCGCGTGTTTGACGGCGCCGGCTTATTCAGCGGCAGCGAGATCGACGAGCTGGAAGAGGCGGCCGCCGAGACCCGCCGCGAGGCCGGGTTCGACGCGGCGGTGATGACGACGGACGACGCGGACGGCAAAAGCGCGCGGATGTACGCCGCGGACCGCTACGAAGAACTGGGGCTTGGCGATGGTTCGGACTACAGCGGGGTGCTCTTCCTGATCGATATGGATAACCGGGAGATCTACCTGCTGACCACCGGGAAGGCGATCCGGGTCCTTACCGACGACCGCATCAACGCGATCCTGGACGAGGCGTATGAGGCGGTGTCCAACGGCGATTACGCCGCCGGCGCCGAAACGGCGCTTGAGCAGGTGGCCTACTATGCGGGGAAGGGCATCGTTTCCGGTCAGTACAATTACGATGAGGAGACCGGACGGGTCAGCGTTCACCGCTACATCAGCGTGTTCGAGGTGCTGGTGGCTCTGATCCTGGCAGGCGTGATAGCCGGAAGCGCAGTCATGACGGTGAAGCGCCAGTATAACATGGAGGAGAGCGAGCAGCAGATCGCCAACCATAACCTGGCCTACCGCGCGACAAGCCGGATCGACGTGGCGGATCATACGGATCGTCTGATGGGTACGTTCGTCACGAGTATGCTGATCGCCAGAGCGGTGTCGAACCAGCATCCCGGAGGACCGTCCGGAAGATCTTCATCCGGGCGCAGCACCACATTCCATTCCAGCAGCGGCGGGTCTCACGGCGGCGGCGGACGGAAGTTTTAGGATGCCGGCAGGCGGAGACGCGGCAGAAAGAACAAGAGGAAAGAGAGATACGCATATGCAGGCAATTCTTCTGGCCGGCGGCCTGGGAACCCGCTTACAGAGCGTGGTCAGCGACCGGCCGAAACCGATGGCCCTGATCCAGGACCGGCCGTTTATGGAGTATGTGATCCGGGAGCTGAGGGCCAACGGCATCGGCGACATCATTTTCGCCGTGGGTTACAAGGGCTCCATGGTGGAGGATCATTTCGGGGACGGCTCCGCGTTCGGGATCCGCGCCTCCTATGCCTATGAGGAGACGCTTCTGGGGACGGCCGGGGCCATTAAGAACGCGGCGTGCCATATGACCGGCGGAGAAGCGTTCGTACTGAACGCGGATACCTTTTACAGGATCGATTACAGACGTTTGGTTGATATAAAGAACGAAAAGCAGCTGGATATGGCGCTGGTGCTCCGGCAGGTGCCGGATATCAGCCGGTACGGGGAGGCGGTTCTGACGGACGGGCTTCTGACCGGCTTTAATGAGAAGAACAGCGCCGCGCGGCCGGGAACCATTAACGGCGGCGTCTATCTGCTGAGCCGGGAGCTGATCGGACAGATCCCGGAGGGGAAGGTCTCCCTGGAGAACGACATGATCCCCCGGTGGCTGGCGGAGGGCCGGCGCATCGGCGGCTTCGTCAACGAAGGGTATTTCATCGATATCGGGATTCCGCAGGACTATTTCCGGTTCATTGACGATGTGGAGAAGGGAGTCATCACATGGTAATCAGAGGCAGGGCCCCGCTGCGAGTCAGCTTCGGCGGCGGCGGCACCGACGTGGCCCCTTTCTGCGAGGAGCAGGGAGGAGCGGTCATCGGCAGCACCATCAACAAGTACGCCTACTGCTCCATCGTTCCGAGAAGCGATGAGCAGATCATTGTCCATTCTCTGGACTTCGATATGACGGTCAAGTACAACGCCCGGGAGAACTACGTTTACGACGGGCGGCTGGATCTGGTGACTGCGGCGCTTAAGGCCATGGACATCAAGCAGGGCTGCGAGGTCTACCTCCAGTGCGACGCGCCGCCCGGCTCCGGCCTGGGGACGTCTTCCACGGTGATGGTGGCGCTTCTGTCGGCCATGGGCAGGTGGAAGGGCGTCGAGACGGACGCGTACGCCCTGGCGGACATGGCCTATCAGGTGGAGCGGGAGGATCTGGGTATCGAGGGCGGTTATCAGGACCAGTATATGTCCACCTTCGGCGGGTTTAATTTTATCGAGTTCCACGGACGGAACAATGTGGTGGTGAACCCGCTGCGCATCCGCAAGGATATTTACCATGAGCTGCAGTACAATCTGCTGCTGTGCTATACCGGCGGCGTTCATGTGTCCGCCAATATCATAAAGGATCAGGTCAGCAATTACGCGAAGAAGGACGCCTTCGACGCCATGTGCGAGGTCAGGGCGCTGGCCTACGCCATGAAGGACGAGCTTCTGAAGGGCAATCTGAACAGCTTCGGGAAGCTTCTGGATTACAGCTGGCAGAGCAAGAAGCGTATGAGCAGCCGGATCTCTAACCCGCAGATCGACGCGCTCTACGACGAGGCCGTGAAGGCCGGAGCCCTGGGGGGCAAGATCCTGGGCGCCGGCGGCGGCGGCTATCTGCTGATGTACTGTCCTTACAATGTGCGCCACCGGGTGGCGGAGCGGCTGGAGGCGGCCGGCGGACAGCTGACCGACTGGGTCTTCGAGCTGCGGGGCGCCCAGGCGTGGACGGTGGACGAGGACCGGTGGCATTATGACCGGGTGCGGGTGGAGACGCCCAACGGGAGGTATGAATTCCCGGTATGAGCCGCCGGCGGCTGGCCGGGTAAGCGGCCGGAGCGCCGGCAGGAGACGTCCGGGGAGCCGGCTGCGCGCCGGAGCCGGACGGAGAAGAATACAGAAGGAATCATCGGTATGACTGACAATTCGGGCAAGGTCGTGTTCCTGGACAGGGACGGGACCATTAACGAGGAGGTTCATTATCTTTATAAGCCGGAGGATCTGCGTCTCCTTCCGGGGGCGGCGGAAGCGATCCGCATGCTGAAGGAGGCGGGCTTTTCGCTGATCGTGATCACGAATCAGGCGGGCGTGGCCAGGGGCTACTATACCTGCCGGGATGTGGAGATCCTCCATGAGCATCTGAACGGGCTGCTGAAGAAGGAGGGCGGGTCCATCGACGGATTCTATTACTGCCCTCATCATCCGGTTCACGGGATCGGGGAATACAAGACCGTCTGCCGCTGCCGGAAGCCGGACATCGGGATGTTTGAGATGGCGGAGAAAGACTTCCGGGTGGACAAGAGCCGTTCGTACATGATCGGCGACAAGGAGCTGGATATTCAGGCCGGGCATAATTACGGAGTGGAATCCATTCTCGTAGGGACCGGCTACGGAGCAGAACACAAACGGGCTGCCGAGGAACAGGGGCGGGCGCCGTTTTATGATTATTACGCGGAGGATTTGCTGGCCGCCGCCCGTTATATAACGGCAAGGAACAGCGAACAATAACGATACGGAAAGGAAACGGCCTGAAGGCCGGAATGACAACATGACGGAACAATATTACCTGGATCATCTGATTGAGAGATACCCGCAGTTATCGCCGGTGCGCGATTCCATCGAACGGGTATATGAGATGCTGAAGGACGCCTACGCGTCCGGGCACAAGCTGCTGGTCGCCGGCAACGGCGGCAGCGCGGCGGATTCCGAACATATCGCGGGCGAGCTGATGAAGGGCTTCGTAAAGCCCCGCACCCTGCCCGCCGAGATGGCGGACCGGCTGAAGGCGGTGGACGCCGAATGCGGCGCCAGTCTGGCCGAGAACCTGCAGGGGGCGCTGCCGTCCCTGGCGCTGACCGGCCAGCCTGGTTTGTCGACCGCGGTCTTAAACGACCTAGACGGCAAGTTCGTCTACGCCCAGCTGCTCTACGGCTATGGGCAGGCGGACGACGTGTTCCTGGCGATCACCACCTCCGGCAATTCGGAGAATATCTATCTGGCCTGCGTGGCCGCGAAGGCCAAGGGTCTTAAGGTGGCGGCTCTGACCGGGAAGACCGGCGGCAGGGTCGCGCGCATCGCGGACGTGTCTGTCATCGTGCCGGAGCAGGAGACGTATAAAATCCAGGAGCTTCACCTGCCGGTCTACCACGCCCTGTGCCTGATGCTGGAGGAACACTTTTTCTGAGGAGACACTATGAAATTTCACGCGTTTGTGATCTGTGCGTACGGAGACTCCCCGTATCTGGAATCCTGCGTCCGTTCCCTGCTGGGGCAGACCATGGAGTCCGATATTATCTGCGCGACCTCCACGCCCAGCGCTTACATTGACGGGATCATGGGCAGGTACGGGATCCCGGTGGCGGTGCGGAACGGAAAGAGCGGGATCCAGGACGACTGGAATTTTGCCCTGGCGCAGGCGGACGCGGCGTTCGTGACCATCGCCCACCAGGACGATATGTACGCCCGCCGCTATGTGGAGGAGCTGTGGAACGCCTGTGAGAGATGGCCGGATATGACGCTGTTTACGACGGATGCGGTGACGGTGCGCCAGGAGAAGGAATCCGGGCGCGGAAGGCTGGTTTACTTCAGCGGGAAGAATACGGTTAAGCGGATCCTCCGCCTTCCCCTGCGTCTTCACGCCCTTGCGGACAGGGAATGGGTGAAAATGGCGGCTCTGCGGCTTGGCAATCCCATCATGTGTCCGTCCTGCGCCTACCGGAAGGACTACCTGCCGGATCCCATTTTCCATTCGGAATACCGGTTCGCCTTGGACTGGGACAGCCTGGTGGACATGGCCAGGTGGCCGGGGCGTTTTATCTGTGTGGAAAAGCCGCTTCTGTTCTACCGGGTGCACGACGGAGCGGAAACCAGGGCGTGGACCGAAAGCCGGCTGCGGGAAACGGAGGAACGGCAGATGTTTGAGCGGTTCTGGCCCGGGAAGCTGGCGGAGCTGCTGATGCGGTTCTACAAAGAGTCTTACGGAGAGTATGAAAGCTAGAGGATACGGGGGATACTGCTGATGGAGAAGAAGAGCGTGGATTACAGGAGACGTTCCATGGTATGGAGATACCGCTGGAAGGAAGAGGCGCTGGCCTTTTGCGTCCTGCTGGGCTTCGGCTTTCTCGTCAACGCCGCGGTCAGGATCAGGGGACTGCAGGTGGACGACCTGTACATGTGGTCCTGTTTTGCGGACAATTCCTTTATGGAGTATGTATTCCCGATCGGCGGGTCGCGGTTTCGGGCCCTTTACTATTTTGTGTCCTATCTGGAATACTTTTTTGTGGGTTCCCATATCGGCTGGTTCGTGCCGGTCAATATCATACTGAACGCGGTGATCGCGTATACGCTGTACCGCATCGCCCGCCGCCTGTCGGACAACGGGCTGATCGGGTTCGTCTGCGCCCTTCTGTATCTGGTGTCGCGGATGTCCTATTACCAGATCGGACAGGTGTACGGACTGATGGAAAGTCTGGCTCTGTGGGCGGCGATCGGGACGCTTTACGGCCTTTTCCGCTATATGAACGACGGGGAGGCCGGAGAGAGCGGCTACTGGACGGCCTGCGTGCTGTATTTCGCCAACTGCTTTATCCATGAACGGTATATGGGGCTTCTGCCCCTGTTCTTCCTTGCGCTGATCGCCCGCCGGGAGAAGAAGGCGTCCAGATGGATCGTTCCGCTGGCGCTGTTCGCGTTGGTGCAGCTGATCCGGTTCCTGACGATCGGCTCGATCCTTCCCGCCGGTACGGGCGGAACGAAGGTCGCGGATACCTTCAGCGTCCAGCAGGTTCTGCTCTTCGCTTTCCGGCAGGTCATGCACCTGTTCGGAATCAATCTGGGCGACGGCTGGCTGTGCCCGCGTCCCTGGGACATGACGGACAGATGGGTAAAGATTGTGGTGCTGGCGCAGGATCTGGCCATCCTTGCGGCGGTGGCGCTGTTTATCGCAAAGGTCATACAGGACCGCAGAAACCGCAGGGAATATCTGTGGAACGCGGCGCTGTTTATCGTGTTCATCGGTCTCTGCATCGTCTCCTCCAGCGTGACGGTGCGGGTGGAGGTGCGTTGGGTCTATGTATCCATGACGGCGGCGCTTCTGCTGCTTTCCTATCTGTGCGGGGCGGTCCTGCGCCGGGATATGCAGGGCGCGGCGCCTGAGAAGGAGGGCTTCCACCGCGGGGAGCGGCACGCCGCCGTATACGGCCTGGTGCTGCTTTACGGCCTTCTGTCATTTTTGTCGGAGATGTATTACAGAAGCTGCTACGACGAGCTGTACTTCTGGAATTCACAGAAGGAGTACAACTCCCTGGCGGATGAGACCTGGGGCAGATACGGCAGCGATATTTTCGGCAAGAAGATCTATATCCTGAAGAATTCCTACAATATGACCCGGTTTTACGCGGATACGTTCTTTCGGACGTTTGATCCGGAGAGGAAGGCGGAGGGCACGGAGGTGATCTTCGCGGACAGCATCCGCGACTTCGGGCAGGTGACCAACAATATGCTGATCCTGCGGGAGGATCCCGCCACGCATACCTACCAGGATATTACCGGTATGGTGAGGGAGCTGAAATGCGAGTCGATCTACGGCTACTATACCGACGGCTGGATGGACGAGAACGCGAAGATCCGCGTGATGGCCGGCAGCACGGGCCGGATCGATCTGGAGCTTCTGTATCCGGGCACCGTCACGGGCGGCGAGACCATGACGATTCGGATGGACGGACAGAATGCGGCGAAGATCGATATCAGTCAGAATATCCTCTACACCTCCCTGGAGACGGTGCCGTACCGTACTGTGGAGCTGGAGTTTGAGAATAATTTCTATCTGGAGGACGCCCAGGAGCAGCGGGGAGAGGACCGTTTCTCCCTCATTGTGAACATTACGGCGGATTAGAAAGGATTCGGCAGCCATGAAGGAGCGCAGATGGTATTATCTCCTGCCGCTTGCGGGAACCATATTCGGGATCTGGTATATCCACATCGCGTTCTATGATGTGGTCTACTCCGATTACATCCGTCTGGTGAACAGCTATCTGCCGGATGTGTGGGATCCGGCCCGGTTCCTGGTGCCGGATGTGCTGACCAGGATCCCGTTAAGCTATCTGGGGCGGATCATAAACACGACGTTTTTCCATTACAGCGTGACCTTCGACCAGACGTTGGGCGTACTGGGGATGGGGCTGGCCGGCGCGGTGCTGGCGGCCTACTGCATCCGGCGGCGGATCGGTCCGGTATGGATGCTGGCCGTCATGGCGGTGGTATTCAGCCTGAATAAGTGGGAAATGCTGATAAACGGCAGCGGCTGGGTGCATTTCTTCGCCTTCGCCGGCTTCTATTATCACTATCTGGTACTGGACCGGGCCTGGTGCGGAGAGGCGAAGGCCCATGACCGCAGGACGCTTATGTGGCTTCCGTGGGTTATGATCCTGGGAGTGGCGGGGCAGTACTGCGCGGTGTACGCGGCGGTGCTGTTTCTGACGTATCTTCTGAAGCTCGCCATGGTACGGGCAAAGGAGAAGCGCTGGTCCGGGGAGTACGGAGGTTATTTGGCGTCGGCGGCCTCCGCTTTCGGATGCTATCTGGTCAGCAACGCCTTCGCGGTGGAGGACCACGCGGGGATGCAGGATCTGTCGCTAATCAGGCAGCTTCTGGACACGCCCGGGTATTTCGTCCGGTTCCTTCTGAAATCCCTTTCGTCGATGGCGGCGGGGGGAGATTACGCCAGGAGCCATTTCACCGGCGAGACGCCGTATCTGGTTCTGGGGCTTCTGGTGGCGGCGGCCTATCTGGCAGCGCTGTGGTTCCAGTACCGGTACCGGCTCTATGAGCGCACGATCCTGCCGCTTATCCTGATCGTGTCCGGCAGCGCCAACCATCTGCTGGTGCTTCTGTCCAGATGGAGCTTCTTAATCGAGGATTACGGCATGGGCTCCAGATATGCGCTTCAGTTTGCGGCAGGCGTTCTGGGGATCCTGCTGACCTGCGCGCTGGTATGGCAGATGGAACGCGGCGGGGCCGGCGGGGCGCAGGGCGACGGAATGGGCTTAAGCAGGCGAACGCTTCCGGTATGCGGCGCAGCGGCGCTGATCGCGGCGATGTTTCTGGCGGGAGCGGTGGGCGATACCATACAGGAGCTTGAGATCGCGCCCTACCGGCGGCTGCTGTGTATGGACCGGGCCCGGATCGCCCTGGATTTCGAGAACCGGACGGACGACGAACTGAGAGAGAATTTTGAGTACCGTACCTCCCAGCCAGAGAGCGGACAGGCGGTGCGGAACGCGCTGACGGTCCTGAAGGAACAGGGATGGAACGTATTTTATCATGAAGAGGAGAGCCTGACCGATGAGTAACTTGCAGGAACTGAAGGAATTTTACGGCGGGAAGAACGTGCTGGTCACCGGTCACACCGGGTTTAAGGGAAGTTGGCTTTGCCGGATCCTGACGGAGCTGGGGGCGCAGGTCACGGGCTATGCGCTGGAACCGGCGGCGGAGCAGAGGCTGTTCGGGCTTGCCGGACTTGAGGGACGGATCCGCAGCGTAACCGGAGACGTCCGGGATCTTGCTCATCTGAACCGGATTTTCATGGAAACGCAGCCGGAGATCGTATTCCATCTGGCGGCCCAGCCCATCGTGCGCGCCTCTTACGAGGAACCGGTCTATACCTATGAGACGAATGTAATGGGGACGGTCCATGTGCTGGAGTGCGTCCGGCAGTGCCCGTCGGTACAGTCCTTCCTGAACGTGACGACGGATAAGGTCTATAAGAACACAGAAAGAGATTACGGCTACCGGGAGACCGATCCCTTAGACGGCTACGATCCGTATTCCAATTCCAAGTCCTGCTCGGAGCTGGCGACTCACAGCTACGCCAGAAGCTTTTTCGCCGACGGACGCTGCGCCGTCTCCACGGCGAGAGCCGGCAACGTGATCGGCGGCGGGGATTTCTCACGGGACCGGATCATCCCGGACTGCATCCGGGCGGCGTCGGAAGGCCGGACGATCATCGTGCGCAATCCCCGTTCGGTGCGGCCCTACCAGCATGTGCTGGAGCCGCTGGGCGTGTATCTGCTGATCGCCATGCGCCAGCATGAGGACCGGGCCTATGCGGGATACTATAACGTGGGTCCGGACGACGCGGACTGCGTGACCACCGGACAGCTGGCGGACATGTTCTGCAGGGCCTGGGGGGACGGCGCGTCGTGGGTGGACCGGTCGGACGGCGGCCCTCATGAGGCGAATTTCCTGAAGCTGAACTGCGATAAGGTAAAGGATGTGTTCGGCTGGCAGCCCAGGCTGCACGTGGAGGAGGCGGTCGCCTGGACGGTCGCCTGGACGAAGGAATGGCTCGCCGGCGCGGACATGGCCGCGGTCATGGACGAACAGATCCGCAGATTTTTCGGATAAGAACGACAGAAAGGAAACACGACATGTTTGAGAATAAAACGGAAGCGCAGGCCCGCGCGCAGATCCTGGAAATGGTCGGCGAATACTGCGACCGCTTCCACGCGAAGAAACCCTATGAAGAAGGAGACCGGATCCCCTACGCGTCCCGCGTATACGACCGGGCGGAGATGACCAATCTGGTCGACAGCGCCCTGGAGTTCTGGCTGACCTCCGGACGCTACACTGAGGAATTCGAGCGGAAGCTGGCCGGTTATCTGGGCGTCCGGTTCTGCTCGCTGGTCAATTCCGGTTCCTCCGCCAACCTGGCGGCGTTCATGGCGCTGACGTCTCCGCTTCTGGGAGAGCGGCAGGTGAAGCCGGGGCACGAGATGATCACGGTGGCGGCCGGATTCCCCACCACGGTGACGCCGGCGATCCAGTACGGGGTGCGGCCGGTATTCGTGGATGTGACGATCCCCCAGTACAATATCGACGTCTCCCGGCTGGAGGCGGCGTATTCGGAGGATACGCGGGTCGTCATGATCGCCCATACCCTGGGCAATCCCTTTGACCTGAAGGCGGTCAGGGAGTTCTGCACCCGCCACAACCTGTGGCTGATCGAGGATAACTGCGACGCTCTGGGCAGCCGCTATGAGCTGGACGGAGAGAAGCGCTTTACGGGGACGATCGGCGATATCGGCACCTCCAGCTTCTACCCGCCCCACCATATGACCATGGGCGAGGGCGGCGCGGTCTATACCAATGATCCGCTGCTTCACCGGATCATCCGCTCGCTGCGCGACTGGGGCAGAGACTGCGTCTGCCCGCCGGGCAGAGACAATTTCTGCGGACACCGGTTCGACGGGCAGTACGGACAGCTTCCCGCGGGTTACGACCACAAGTACGTCTATTCCCATTTCGGCTACAACCTGAAGGCGACCGATCTGCAGGCGGCCATCGGATGCGCCCAGCTGGACAAGTTTCCCTCCTTTGTGGAGCGGCGCCGCCATAATTTCGCGCGGCTTTACGAGGCGATTAAGGATCTGGAGGACCGCCTGATCCTTCCGCGGGCCGCGGACGGTTCCGAGCCCAGCTGGTTCGGATTCCTGATCACATGCCGGGAGGGCGTGGACCGGAACGCCGTAGTGCGCTATGTGGAGGAAAGAGGGGTACAGACCCGGATGCTCTTCGCGGGCAATCTGACCCGGCACCCGTGCTTCGACCAGATGCGGGAGAGCAAAACCGGCTACCGCATCACCGGGGATCTGACCAACACGGACCGGATCATGAGGGATACCTTCTGGGTGGGTCTCTACCCGGGGATGACGGACGGGATGATTGATTTCATGGCGAAAACGATCCGCCAGGCGGTGGAGAGCGTTTCGGCGGCCCGATGAGGCGGCCGTGCGGGACAGCCGGAAGGAATAAGAATCGGACAGAGGGATCGGAGTGGAAGAGAAGGATTACGGCCTGGCGCAGGTCCACCGCGCCAGCTTAAGCATACTGAAGGAAATCGACCGCATCTGCCGGAAATACCGTATCCATTACAGGATGGATTCCGGCACGCTTCTGGGTGCGGTGCGGCACGGAGGCTTCATCCCGTGGGACGACGACGCGGATGTGGCCTTTACCAGAGACGACTACGAGGCGTTCGCGAAGGTGGCCCGGAAGGAGCTGCCGAAGGGAATGCGCCTGCTGGAACCGGAGGATCTGGGAAGCAGGAATACGTTTTTTGATTTTACGCCCCGGATCGTGTACCTGAACAGCCAGACCCACGCGGATTCGGAGGAAATGCAGTTCTACGACGGGAAACTGAACCATCTCTGGGTCGATCTGTTTATCCTGGACGAGCTGCCCGAGAACCGGTGGGCGGCCGGATGGACGAAGCTTCTCCATGTCCTCATCTACGGACTGGCCATGGGGCACCGCTGGCGTCTGGATTACGGCAAATACGGTCCGGCCGGGCGTCTGGCGGTCCGGATCCTGGCAGGCGCCGGGAAACGGATTCCGATGAAAACGATCCTGAAGCTTCAGCGCCGGGCGGCGCTCCGCGACAGGAAGGGGAAAAGCCGTCTTATGTATTACAGCAATTACCAGCCGGATTATCTGTACGTCACCGTGGAGAAGGCCTGGAGCGACGAGACCGTGGATCTGCCGTTTGAAGACACGGTGCTGATGGCGCCGAAGAACTGGGACGAGGTACTTAAGATCGTTTACGGGGATTATATGACGCCTCCGCCGGAGGAGAAAAGGACGCCGACTCACACGGACGGATGGATCACGATAACCGGGTGACGGAAGGACGCATACAAGGAGACGTGGATGAAGGAGCTTTCGGGCAGAGAGAAATGTATATGTGGGGCGGCTGCCGCCGCAATAGCGGCTGCCGCCTGCCATTCGTTTGAGAGAACCGTTGTTTCCGGGGTGCTGTCCTGGGAGGCGTCTCAGCCGGCGTATGCCCGGATGATCGCGGAGCTGTCGGTTCTCTTCCTTCTGTTCGTCCTGATCGGACGGTTCGCGCCAGGCCGGAAGCTGCGGATCGCGGGACTAGGCGCGGTCGCGGCCGTTTTTCTGTGGATCCATGTGGCCCTGGTGCCGGTCCTTGCGTCCGGTCTGTATCTGCTGTACGTGTGTATGACGGGTGCGCAGCTCAGGGAGTGGTTCGGCCGCATGGGCGGCGGGACGGCCTGCCCTGCGCGCGCGGAGGAAGAGCCGGCGGAGGATCCGGGAAGGGATTTCCTGGTGGGGAGCCTTGCGGTGATCTGCCTCTTCTGCCTGATGTCCGCCCTGGGGATCGGATCGATCCCCGCGATGTGGACAGCGGTGGGCGTGACGGCGGCAGGACTGATCGTGATCCGGCTTCGGGGGCGGCGGGATCTCTACCCGCAGCGGCTTCTGAAGAGAGCCGCTTTGGCGGCGGGAGGCGGGGAAGCCTGGACACTTTCCAGGACGCTGGGCACGGCGCTGGTGCTGACCGTGTTCTGCCTTCAGGCCGGAAGGATGAATATTGCCGTCGACTATGATACCATGTGGTATGGGGCTCGCGCCGCCTATATCCTGAACAACGGCCGCGGGATCTATGAGAACCTGGGAACGGTGGGCGTGGTCTATACGTATTCCAAGGGATGGGAGACGCTGACGCTTCCGCTGTCGGTCCTGCCGTCCTACAGCTTCCTGATCTCGGCCAGCTGGTGGATGGCGGCCGGGGGCCTGTGCGCCGCGTACAGCGTGGCGTGCAGGATGATGAACCGGCGGATGGCGGCGTTTCTGGCTGTATTTCTGTCCACGGTGCCGGCGGTCATGAATATGACCCTGACGGCGAAGACCGACATGGCCACGCTTCTGGTGCAGCTTCTGATGATCCGGGAGCTTCTGCGGGCGGCAGCTCCGGATGAGGAGGTTCGGCCGGACGGCGGCGGGCCGCAGCGGATGGCGGTTACCTACAGTCTGGCGGCGTTTCTGCTGAGCTGGACCTTCAAGCCGACGGCGCTGGTGTTTTCGACGGCGGTTTACGGAATGAGCGCGGTATACCTTCTGTTTGTCCGGAAGCTTCCTCTGCGGTGCCCGCGAAGGGACCGGCCGGAGGCGGCGGCCGTGACGGCGCTGTCGCTCTGCGGGCTGGCCGCGATCTGGGCGCGGACATGGCTGCTGACCGGTCTTCCGGTCACTTCCGTGTTTTCTTCCCTCTTTACCAGACTGGGCTTCCGGATGAAATATCCGTATGCGGCGAAGGCCGTGCCGGACAGCGGACAGAGCCTGGGGGCAGGGGAAAAGCTGACCCACATGGCGGGACGTCTTTACGGGCTTCTGCTGAATCCGGACGCATCCGAGGACATGAGCCACGTGATCGTTGCCTGGGGCGGTCTGCTGGTATGGTACGTGCTGTGGATCGGAGCGGCATGGCTTCTGCTTGCCAAACGGCCGCGGGACCCAAAAGAGCGGCAGCTGGACGGCTGGCTTAAGACGGTATGCACTCCGTTCGTCGCCGTGAATCTGATCAGCCTCTATCTTCTTCTGGTCGTGGACGGCAATTATTTCATGCTGCTGTATGTGCTGCTGGCGCTGGCAGGCTTTCGGCTTCTGGCGCGTCTCGGAAGCGATGCGGTACGGAAGACGCTCCTCGGGCTGGCGGTACCGGTGATGGCGTTCGCCGTCTTTTTCATGACACTGACGAACTGGTCCTGGACGCTGGGACTGTCGCCGGTCAACCTGATCAACCGCGGTTATTACGACCACCGGGAGATCCGGCACGCGCAGATGGCCGCAGACGGCTGCGGCGCCATATGGGACGTGCTGGCGCAGGATCCCAGGAACCGGCTGATTGTGATCGGAGAGCATCCGGAGGAGCTGGCATTCCCGTGCAGCGCCCAGTCCTTCGTGGACATCTCGGGGGCGGACGGCAACGTGGAGCTGGTGGCGCACGCGGCGGATTTCGTGGAGCTGATGGAGTATGCGGGGACGGATTATGTGTATGTAAACGGAAGCTGGGTCGGTGACCGGCAGGGGGCGTGGGAGCTGGTCTATTATCTGATCGAATACGGATATCTGGTTCCGATCCACTATGAGGCGGACCATATGCTGGCGGAGGTCCGTCTGGACGGGCGGCAGACGGAGGAGTCGGAAGCCCGGTCGGAGATGTTTGCACACTGGAAACAGCAGTGTCTGGGAGAGTGAGGTGCGGGAATGGGCAAAAGGTTATCGGTGGTGGTATCGGTTTATAACGAGGAGGCGGTTCTGGAGCAGTTCTACCGGGAGACAAGCCGGGTGCTGGGAGGCGTCGCCTGGGATTATGAACTTCTCTTTGTCAATGACGGGAGCCGGGATGGGAGCCTGCCGGTTCTTAAACGGCTGGCGCAGCAGGACGGCCGGGTGAAGATCGTCAGCTTCTCGCGGAATTTCGGACATGAAGCCGCCATGATCGCCGGCATCGATTACAGCAGCGGCGACGTTATTATCTGCATGGACGCGGATCTGCAGCATCCGCCGGAATGTATCCCGGAGATCCTTCGGAAGTTTGAGGAGGGCTGTCAGGTCGTCAGCATGGTCCGGACAAAGAACCGGTCGGCCGGACTGATCAAGAATCTGACGTCGGCCGCGTTCTATAATCTGATCAACGCCCTGTCGGACGTTCATTTTGAGAACAACGCTTCGGACTTTTTCGCCGTCAGCAGGCAGGTGGCGGAGGTTCTGAAGAAAAGCTACCGGGAGAGGGTCCGGTTCCTGCGGGGATATGTACAGAACGTGGGCTTTCAGCGCGCCACAATCGAGTACGAGGCCAGACCCAGAGCCGCCGGAGAAAGCAAATACAGCATTCGCAAGCTGTTCCAGTTTTCGGTCAACACGATCGTGTGCTTCTCCAATCTTCCGCTGAAGCTGGGGATCTACGCGGGACTGGGAGCGGGGCTTCTGGGCCTGATCGTGCTGGTCTATACGCTTCTGACGCGGCAGGGCGCGCCCAGCGGATACGCCACGATCGTGGTATTGATCTGCTTTATGTTCGCGGTGCTGTTTCTGATCGTGGGGATCATCGGAGAGTATATCGCGATCCTGTTCACGGAGCTGAAGGACAGGCCGATCTATATTGTCGAAAGAACAGAGAATCTGGATGAGGTATAAATGTCCCGAAAGTCCGGACAGGGAAGTCCGCCGCAGGGCGGAGACAGGGAGAGTGTGAAATGGAGCATGAGAGAGAAATTATGGACGTCGCCATTGAGGCGGGGCATATCCTGCTGGAAAACGGCGCGGAGATCTTCCGGGTGGAAGAGACGGTCTACCGGATCAGCCGCCACTACGGAATCGATTCCGGAAGCATTTTTACATTGAGCAACGGGCTCTTCGTTACTGCCGACAGCGTAGGCGCGGAGCCGTTCTCCAAGGTGATCCACGTGCCGGTGGGCAGCGCCCATCTGGACCGGGTGGCAGCGGTGAATCAGCTGTCCAGAGAGATCGAGGAGGGGCGGTTCACCGTCAGTCAGGCGCGGGCGGAGCTGGAGCGGATCCGCCGCATGCCGGGCAAAACATCCCGGATGCAGGTGATCGGCGCGGCGATGGGAAGCGCCGGGTTTGCGTATATCTACGGAGGAAGCCCTGTAGACAGCCTGGCGGCCTTCCTTGCGGGGGCGATTCTGTACGTGTATATTCTGTTTGTGAGCCGGCCCCATCTGTCGAAGATGGTGGGGAGCATCACCGGCGGAGCGGTCGCGACGGCCGCCAGTATGCTCCTCTATGCGCTGGGACTGGGAGAGCATCTGAATTATATCGTGATCGGGGCCGTGGTGTCCCTGATTCCCGGGGTGGCCTTTACCAACGCCATCCGCGATATCACGGACGAGAATTATCTGGCCGGCGTCGTGCGCATGCTGGACGCGCTTCTGGTATTCTTCTGTATCGCCATGGGCGTGGGCATGGTCTACGCCGTCGTTCAGGGACTGATGGGAGGCGCGGCGTTATGAACCTGTTTGCACAGATACTGGCCGCGGTTCTGGGAACCGTCGGTTTCTCGATCATGTTCAGCGTGCCCAGAGAGTACTATCCGCTGTGCGGTTTCGTAGGCGGCGCAGGATGGATGATCTACTGTCTGGTGCTTCCCTATGCGGCGGCGCCCGGAGCGACGCTGGCGGCCGCGGTGCTTGTGGTGTTTCTGTCGAGGCTGTTCGCGGTATGGCGGAGATGCCCCGTGACGATTTTTCTGATCCCCGGCATCATACCGCTGGTACCGGGAGGCGATATCTACTGGATGGCCTATTATATTGTGATGGATCAGGTGGAGACGGCCGCCGAGAAGGGCTTCGAGGCCGTTAAGATCGCGGTAGCCATCGTGCTGGGGATCGTGTTCGTATTCCAGATCCCGCAGAAAGCGTTCCGCAGGGTGATCGATGCGGTCAGGAAAAGCTGAGGCGCCGGGATACGGCGGACGGACAGGGCGGTTAAGGAGGTTTTGACAGATGGTTTTGATAAAGAACGGCATGGTGATCGACCCGGAGAAGCTGGATATGCAGCCTTTTGACGTGATTCTGGACGGGGGAGTGATCGCCGGGATCGGGTTCTATGAGGATAACGGCACCTATGATACGGTGATCGACGCGGCGGGATGCGTGACTGCGCCGGGACTGGTGGACGTCCATGTGCATTTCAGGGATCCCGGACTGACCTATAAGGAGGATATCCGGACCGGAGCGGCGGCCGCGGCGGCCGGCGGCTATACCACGGTGGTCTGCATGGCGAATACGAAGCCCCCGGTGGATAACGAAGAGACGCTTCGATATGTGCTCGAAGAGGGAGAGAAGACCGGCATTCATGTGCTGACGGCGGCCACGGTCTCCATGGGCATGAAGGGACAGGAGCTGACGGATATGCGCGCATTGGCGGAGGCGGGCGCGGCGGGCTTCACCGACGACGGGATCCCCCTGATGAACGGGTCGCTGGTGCGGGAAGCCATGAGGCTGGCCGCGGAGCTGAACGTGCCGCTCAGCTTCCATGAGGAGGATCCGGCGTTTATCAGGAATAACGGCGTCAACCACGGCGCGGTGTCGGAGAAGCTGGGTATCTACGGTTCTCCCGCGGTGGCAGAGGACAGCCTGGTGGCCAGGGACTGCATGATCGCGCTGGACGTGAGCCGGGAAGCGCCGGCGCCGGCAGGCCTTAGGCAGGCTCCGGCCAGGGACGACCGTGCAGGCGGACCGCAGAGAAGCGCTCCTGCAATGGAGACGGTTTCTGCGCCGGAGACGGCGATCGCGAATATCCAGCATATCAGCTCCCGCGCCGCCGTCGAACAGGTGCGGCTGGCGAAGCGCCTGGGCGCGCGGGTATGCGCCGAGGTGACGCCCCATCATTTTACGCTGACGGAGGAAGCGGTCCTTACGTACGGGGCCCTGGCGAAGATGAACCCGCCCCTTCGGACGGAGCAGGACCGTCAGGCCCTGATCGCGGCGCTGCAGGACGGAACCATCGATATCATCGCGACGGATCACGCGCCGCACAGCGCCGAGGAAAAGTCCAGGCCGCTTACGGAGGCCCCCAGCGGGATCATCGGTCTGGAGACCGCGCTGGCTCTGGGGATCACGGAGCTGGTGGAGAAGCGGTACCTGACGCTGCCGGAGCTGATCGCGAAGATGAGCCTGAATCCGGCCCGGCTGTACCGCCTTGACTGCGGACGGATGCAGACCGGCGCGCCGGCCGATATCGTGATCTTCAGCCCGGACGAGGAGTGGACGGCCGGGGAATTCCGTTCGAAGTCGGCCAATTCGCCGTTCGCCGAAAGAAAGCTCCGGGGAAGGGTAAAATATACGATCTGCGGCGGCAGGCTTGTATATCAGGACGAACCGGTGTGAAAACACTTGCAAAACAGACAGATTCATGTACAATAGGAATGATTGCAGCAACCCATGCGGAGTGAGTTTCCGTATCATCGGAGGAGAGCGAATTTATGATCAGTGCGAACAACATTACACTGCGGGTCGGAAAACGGGCGTTATTCGAGGACGTCAACATCAAGTTTACAGAAGGCAACTGCTACGGCGTCATCGGAGCCAACGGCGCCGGCAAATCCACCTTCCTGCGGATCCTGTCGGGGCAGCTGGAGCCTACGTCCGGCGACGTGGTGATCACGGACGGACAGAGGCTTTCGTTTTTGCAGCAGGATCATTTCAAATACGACCAGTATACGGTGACGGATACGGTGATCCTGGGCAACCCCAGGCTTTACGAGGTGATGAAGGAGAAGGACGCCATCTACATGAAGGAGGATTTCTCCGATGAGGACGGGATCCGGGCGGCGGAGCTGGAATCAGAATTCGCCGAGATGAACGGATGGGAAGCGGAGTCCGACGCGGCCAATCTCTTAAACGGTCTCGGCGTGGATCCGGACTATCACTACACGCTGATGAAGGATCTGAACGGCGCGCTGAAGGTGAAGGTTCTGCTGGCGCAGGCCCTGTTCGGAAACCCTGACATCCTGCTTCTGGACGAGCCGACCAACAACATGGACCTTGACGCCATCGCATGGCTGGAGGAATTCCTGATCAATTTTGAGAATACGGTGATCGTGGTGTCTCACGACCGCTATTTCCTGAATAAAGTATGCACGCAGATCGCCGATATCGACTATGGCAAGATCCAGCTTTACGCAGGCAACTACGACTTCTGGTACGAGTCCAGCCAGCTGATGATCCGGCAGATGAAGGAAGCGAACCGCAAGAAGGAGGAGAAGATTAAGGAGCTGCAGGAATTCATCCAGCGGTTCTCGGCCAACGCCTCCAAGTCGAAGCAGGCCACCTCCCGCAAGCGGGCCCTGGAGAAAATCCAGCTGGACGACATCAAGCCATCCAGCCGCAAATATCCGTATATCGATTTCAGACCGTTCCGTGAGATCGGCAACGAGGTGCTGACGGTGACGAATCTGTCAAAGACGGTCGACGGCGTGAAGGTGCTGGACGACATTTCCTTTATCCTGAACCGGACCGACAAGGTGGCCCTGGTGGGCCCCAACGAGCAGGCGAAGACCGTTCTGTTCCAGATCCTTTCGGGAGAGATGGAGCCGGATTCCGGCGATTATAAATGGGGCCTGACCACGACGCAGTCGTATTTCCCCAAGGACAACAGCGCGGAATTCGCCAACGAGGATACCATCGTGGAGTGGCTGACCCAGTATTCCCCGGAGAAGGACGTGACCTACGTGCGCGGCTTCCTGGGCCGGATGCTGTTCGCCGGCGAGGACGGCGTGAAGAAGGTGAAGGTGCTCTCCGGCGGAGAGAAGGTGCGCTGCATGCTGTCGAAGCTGATGATTTCCGGCGCCAACGTGCTGATGCTGGATGAGCCCACGGACCATCTGGACATGGAGTCCATCACGGCGCTGAACAACGGCCTGATGAAGTTCCCCGGCGTCCTTCTGTTCTCGTCCCGCGACCATCAGATCGTGCAGACCACGGCCAACCGGATCATGGAGATCGTGAACGGAAAGCTGATCGACAAGATCACTACCTACGACGAGTATCTGGAGAGCGACGAGATGGCGAGAAAGCGCCAGGTGTTCACTCTCGTGAATACGGACGACTTAGAGCCGGTGGAGGAAGAGTGACCGGTTATTCCTTCTTCTCTTCCAGATACGCCTTCGCGTCCTTGAAGAAGCTTCCGATGATGATCATCATGATGATCCCGACCGGGAACGCGGCGATGATGGACACGGACTGCAGGTTCGTCATGGAGTTCTCCGAGAAGATCAGCGCGATGGGCAGCAGGATCAGCATGACCGCCCAGAAGAGCCGGATGTTCCGGTGCGGCTCCGCGCCAGCCGGCAGCTTCTTATAGGAATAAGCGGAGGCCACCATGGTGATCGAGTCGAAGGACGTCGCGTAGAAGGCGATCATGGTGACGGCCAGGAGCAGAAGTCCCATCTTCGCCCATGGCAGCGTCTGCATGATCGTGATAATGATCTGGTACAGATCGCCGGAGGCGGCGTATTCGGAGATCAGATCCATCTGCCCGGTGACCTGCAGGTTCAGGCTGTAGTTCCCCAGGATGATGAAGGAGGTAAAGGTTCCGGCCAGCGCCCAGAAGTATCCGCCCAGGATCGTCTGGCGGATGGTCCGTCCGCCGCTGATGGAACCGATGAAGAACGGCGTCGCCACGCACCATACCATCCAGTAGGCCCAGTAGAAGATGGTCCAGTTCTGGGGGAACGACGTCTCTCTGAGAGCGTCGGTCCAGGTGGCCAGGCCGATGAAGTTCTGAACCAGATTACCGACGGCGGTGATGCCGGTCTCGATAATGTAGCGGGGCCTGCCGCCGCCGATCAGTACATAGAGCAGCAGGGCGAAGAACAGGTAAGTGCAGGAAGCGGCCAGCTTCGCCACGCCCTTCATGCCGAAGTATACGGTGACGGTGTAGACCAGGCAGATGATCACCAGGATCGCGATGGTGAACAGGTTGGACTGCGGAATGTGGAACACGGTACTGAGCGCCATGGACAGAAGGGGAGTCGCCAGGGAAAATGTGGTGGCGGTGCCTGCCAGAAGCGCGAATACGGCGATCAGGTCGATGAGCTTCCCGGCCGGACCGTCGGTCCATCTGCCGAGAAGCGGCCGGCATGCTTCGGAATACTTCTGCTTATTGCGCCTGCGGACATGGATCATGAAGCCGAAGGCCACGGCCAGGACCATATAGAAGCTCCAGGGGATCGGGCCCCAGTGGAACAGCGGATAGGTGCTGGCCCAGTCCTGGACGCCGCCCATGTCGGCAATGCGGGGCTCGCCAGCGTAAAGGATCCACTCGCACAGGGAGTAGAACAGGATATCGGCGGCCAGTCCGGCGGTGAACATCATGGAGCCCCACTGGAACGAGGTATATTCCGGCTTCTCCTGATCGCCAAGCCGGATATCGCCGTATTTGGAAAACGCCATATAAAGGGAACACAGGATCATCCCGAGTCCGATAATCAGATAATAGCTGCCGAGCTCGTCGCCCAGGAAGAACCGGATGGAGGCCAGAACCTGACCCGAACCGTCCGGCGCCGCTACGAAAACCGTACACAGCAGCAGAATGCAGATGAACGGAACAACGGTAGTGACCAGATCAAGCTGTCCGCGCAGGGTGAAATGAGAATTTTTCGGTTTTTTCTCGTTCATAAGCCTCTCCTTTGTTCAAAAATAAGAAAAATATGGTTCATATTGAACATATTAGCACGGAAGGGCAGAAAATGCAACCCTGCATTTCTGACGTTTTTCTGACTTTTTAAAAAACCCCCTTCAAAAATAAAGGAATTTTGGTATACTGTTCAGAGGATATAAGAAGTAAGAAGTCCGCACCGCGGACAGCAAGGAGGAATTCAATTATGAAAAAATTAATCAGCAGACTGACGGCGATGGCGCTGTGTCTCTGTCTTCTGTGCGGATGTACGAAAAGCACGGTGATCAATCCGGAGCCGCCGGCGGATCTGCCGATGCCCAGCGCAGACGGTCTGGTATGGGATCAGTTATGGCAGGACTGGACGCTGGCATATGAGGATCAGTCGATGTATCCGTTCATCCTTTCCGTCAATGCGAATATCGATTCGGACGAGGGAGTCGCCCGGTTTTTCCTGCTGACTGCGACGGAGATCTCGGAGGAGGAAGCGGCCGATTTCGCCATGGAAGCGATCAAGGGCTTCGCGAATCTGATCAATATGCAGAACATGGATTACGCCGCGCCTTCGGATACGTCCTTCGGCGGCTATCTGTCGCAGTACGACATCTATGTGATGGTCGGTCAGGATGAGTATAAGTCGGACGAGTCCAGCTGGATCCTGGAGGATACGATCCCTGCCGGCGAGTACCGCGAGTTCCAGAACAGCCGGGCGGAATAGCGCGCGGCAGGCCGCCGCGGCGGAGAACGGCCGCGCCGTCTAGTCGGCAGGCAGCCCGCTGTGATAGGAATAATCTCCCAGTTCTTCTATAATATCAGTGAAATCGATCTCCTCTGAGACAGTCTCAGGGGAGATTTTTCTATGTTCGTTTATCCGCTCCGCCGGCGGATTCTGACGCATGAGAAGGCGCAGGTCGATCAGGGAAAACACCAGACTGCACCGTGAGGCCGCCTGGTGGAACAGATCCATAAAGGAGGCGTCGGAGGCCAGACGGCGGTCCCAGGGGTTGGACCAGGTCTCGTGATCCAGGTTCAGGCTCTGACGCGGATGGATCACATGGTCGGTCACGATCTTATGGGAGATCACCGGGTTCTTTAGAAAAATGGATTCCATGAATTCGACCCGGTTCCGCTTATGGCCGGAGGGATCCGCCAGGGTGCGGCAGCCGAAGCGCAGCGCCAGGATCGAGCGGTGGATCATACGGGGCGTCACCTGGAAGTTATTCTCATAGGTGATCGGATAATAGGTGATATTGATGCAGTCGCTGAGCATCCGGGTGATGAACTGCATCTCCTGCGGATTTAAGCAGATGGTAGCCGCCTGATTGAACTGGGAGGGCTTCTTTTTCTTGTATTTCTGCAGAAGAAGCGCGTCGATCTCATTCTCCAGCTGGGCGTGGAGCCCGTGGAACTTAAGCCCCGGCTTTTCGGCGGCGTCGTATTGGATCCGTCCGTAGACGAAGGGATGGCAGATGGAGTCGCAGATATAGTGGCAGACATAACCGCAGAAGTAGGCGATGGCCTGCTCCCGCTGCTGGCGCGACCGGATCTGGAGCGTCTCCTGGATATAGGTAATGAAGAAATCGCGTACATGATGTTCGTGCATATAGGAGCCTACGTTCCGGTAGTCGCGGTGGCGCAGGATCGGAAGGTTGTAAAAGAACATGTCCGGGCCCTGCAGGCCCAGCTGGTAGAGCCACCGGTACTTGGCGATAAGATGCTTGAGCGGATTGGAGGGAAGATCGTTATAAACCTTCATCCCCAGGATGTAATGGGTGGTAAAACCGGGCATAGGGAGCCTCCTTATTGGCGGCAGGGTTAACGGAGCGACAGAAAGCGAAAGCAGGTATAATCTCTGCCGAGATTATACCATAGAAGAATCAAAAAAGCGAGAGGAACCGGACCTGTCAGGCATAGTTTCTGAAGAACGGGAATAGATGGTTAGAAAGAACACGCGGGAGACCGGTCATGATCCATGAACTGCATAATCTGGTGTGGGGGCCGGCGCTGATCCTGCTTCTTCTGGCGGTCGGCGGCTATTATACATGGAAAAGCGGCGTCTTCCAGATCCGCGGCTTCCGGCAATGGTGGAGCGCGACGGCGGGAAGCCTGAAGGAGAAGAAGAGTCCGGACGACGGACAGGACGTACCGGTTTTCACAAAGACGAAGACGGCCTGTACCGCTCTGGCGGCCACCATCGGGACCGGCAATATCGCCGGAGTGGCCACCGCTCTGGCGGCAGGAGGTCCGGGAGCGGTCTTCTGGATGTGGGTGTCGGGGCTTTTGGGGATGATGACGGCATATGCGGAGGTAAGCCTGGGGACCCGTTTCCGGCAGCGGCGCCCGGACGGATCCTGGTTCGGAGGCCCCTGCGCCTATCTGGCCGATGGGCTGCGGATGCCGCGGCTGGCGCTGGTCTACGGCGTTCTGTGCCTGTTTGCGTCTCTGGGAATGGGCAGCATGGTCCAGTCCAATGCAGTCGCCCAGACGTTCGGTCCCGTTCTGCGGCTTCCGCCGCCCGCCGGGGCTGTGCTGGTAACTGCGCTGGTACTGGGAATCGTTCTCGGGGGAACGAAACGGATCGCCGGCGTGACGGCGTGGCTGATCCCGCTTGCCGCCGTGATCTACGGGGCGGGTTCCGTAACGGTGCTCGCCGTATGCCGGGAGCGGATCCCGCAGGTTTTGGGGGAGATCATCCGGGGCGCGCTGCTTCCGCAGGCAGTCCTAGGAGGAACCGGAGGGTATGGGGTTCTGTGCGCGTTCCGCTATGGGATCGCCAGGGGAGTGTTTTCCAATGAAGCGGGTCTGGGAACGCTGGCCGGACTTCACGGCGCGGCGGAGGATACGACGCCCCGGGAGCAGGGCATGTGGGCCATGTTTGAGGTGTTCCTGGATACGATGGTGATCTGCACGATGACGGCTCTGGTGATCCTGTGCGCGCTCGGGGGAGAAAAGGGACTGGCGGGAGCCGGCCGGGACGGGGCGGCCATGGCGGGAATGTGCTTCGGCCGCGTCCTGGGGCCCGCCGGAGAATATCTGACCTCCGCGGCGATGGCGGTGTTCGCGTTCTCCACGATGATCGCGTGGTATTTTCTCGGAAAACAGACGCTCAATGCGGCGGCGGATCTGGCGGGGCGGCTGCGGCGAAAGCGCCGCAAAGAAACAGGCCGGACGCCGGCGGCAGTTCGTCTGTGCCCGCCGGGCGGCTGGCGGAGAACGGCCGGAACCGTATACCTGTGTCTGTACGCCTATGCGGTCTTCCTTGGCGGCGTCAGCAGCCTGACCGCGGTATGGGAGCTGTCCGACGTCTTCAACGGACTGATGGCGTTCCCGAATCTGCTTGCGCTGGTACTGCTGCGCCGGGACGTCTTTCGGGAATGAACCGGCAATCCCAAAAAGTATGCCGCCCGGCAGCGGCTCTGCCCGGCGGCATACTTCTCTATAATGGATTAAAAAGGGAGGAGAGCTGATAACCAATATTATCAGCTCGAGTATTATGAAAAAATCCTATTGGCTATCTGGATTATACTATAAAGAAGAAATATGAAGAAATGATGCTGAATGTGTAAATCTTTTTTGAATAATTTGTGAACATCGCGGGTCTTGCCTGGTGGGGAAAATGATGGTAAGATTAGGATACGTGGACGTGTGTCCGCGTCTCTTAAGATCGCGATTGAGAGGAGGACGGAAATGGACGATAATAAACAGAAAAATAAGTATAAGGTTCTGATTGTAGACGATTCCGAGATGAACCGTTCGATTCTGGCGGATATCCTGGGCGAGGAATATGATATTATCGAGGCGGAGGACGGCGAGGAGGCCGTCCGGCTCCTGAGAAAGAGAAGTCAGGAGATATCTCTGGTGCTTCTTGATATTGTGATGCCGAAGATGGACGGCTTCGAGGTGCTGGTCATGATGAACCGTTACCAGTGGATCGACGAGATCCCGGTCATCATGATCTCCGCGGAGAGCAGCACGGCGTCGGTGGAGAGGGCGTTCGACCTGGGCGTCGTCGATTACATAAGCAGGCCCTTTGACGCGGTAGTGGTCCACCGCCGCGTGGTCAATACGATCCTGCTCTACGCCAAGCAGCGGAAGCTGGTGGGGATGGTCACGGATCAGATCTATGAGAAAGAGAAGCAGAGCCGGCTGATGATCGATATCCTGAGCCAGATCGTCGAATTCCGCAACGGAGAGAGCGGCATGCACGTGCTGCATATCCATCTGATCACGGAGATCCTTCTGAAGCAGCTGATCCAGAAAACAGGGAAGTACCGGCTTACGCCGGAAGACATCACGATGATCACCCTGGCGTCGGCGCTCCATGACGTGGGCAAGATCGCCATTCCCGGGGAGATCCTGAATAAGCCCGGGAAGCTGACGAGGGAAGAATATAAGACCATGAAGACGCATCCGGCCATGGGCGCGGCCATGCTGGATGAGCTGCCGTTCCATCAGGACGAGCCGCTTCTGCGCAGGGCCTATGAGATCTGCCGGTGGCATCATGAGCGGTTTGACGGACGGGGTTATCCGGACGGTCTGAAGGGCGACGAGATCCCCATTTCCGCCCAGGTGGTGGCGCTGGCCGACGTCTATGACGCACTGGTCAGCGAGCGTGTGTATAAGAGGGCGTTCTCCCACGAGGTTGCGGTGGAGATGATCCTGGACGGCGAGTGCGGCGTGTTCAATCCGATCCTTATGGACTGCCTGGTCGAATGTGCCGGGAAGATCCAGGACAGCCTGGATTCCGCCACCTTCGGAGCCAGCATCAGCGAGCAGAGGGAGATCCGCAAGATCACCGAGGAAATGATGCAGCATGAGGAGCTTTCGGCGTCCGAGCGGACGCTGCGGCTTCTGGAGCATGAGCGCACCAAATACCGTTTCTATGCGTCCATGTCCCATGAGGTCCAGTTTGAGTATTCCCTGGAGCCTTCGATGCTGACGCTCTCGGAGTGGGGAGCGGCGGTACTCGGGATCAAGGAGATCATAATGGATCCGGAGAACGACCAGACGTTTACGGGGCTTTTGGGAGACGATGTGATCCGGAACTTCACCGAACTTCTGTATGAGACGAAGCCGAGGAATCCGGTGTTCCGGTTCCAGGGCCAGATCCGGATCAAGGACGAGGCGCGGTGGCATCAGATCATCTGCCAGGCTCTGTGGTCCTCGGAGGAGACGCCGCGGCTGACCGGCGCCATCGGCAAGGCGGTGGATATTCACGACGAACATATGCGGCTGATCCATCTGGAGCAGACGGCAAGTCACGACGGTCTGACGGGACTTCTGAATCACGCCAGCGCGGAATTTATCATCAAGGAGCGGCTGCGGCTGAATCCGAGGGGCAAGTTCGCCATGTTCCTTCTGGACCTTGATTTCTTCAAATCGGCGAATGATGAGCACGGTCATATTTTCGGCGACCGCGTGCTTCAGCATCTGGCCGGGAAGATCAAAGCCAGCGTCCGGGACGAGGATATCGCCGCAAGAATGGGCGGAGACGAATTTTTGATGTTTATCGACTTTACGACCGATCTGGACTCGGTCGTGGAGCGCGTTTACAACTCCCTTCTGGGATATTATGAACATTTCCGGATTTCGGTCAGTATGGGCGTGTCGGTCAGCAACGGCGAGAATCTGGATTATGAGACGATGTTCCATCGCGCGGACGAGGCCCTTTATTCGGTGAAGCTGTCCGGGAGAGGGATGTATCATTTCTACAGGCCGGAGATGGACGAGATGTTCGCCGAGCGGGAGCCGATCCCGCGGACGCCGGTAGAAAGCGGCGCTGTGCCGGAGGCGGCGGATGCCGGAGCCGGAACGGATGCCGGAGAATCCTTAAAGAAAGATTAAGGAAAATGACCTGCTGATATAAGATTCCTGTGATAAACTGGATACTGTGACAGAAAGCCAGGATCAAGGAGGAATCTTTATGAAGAATACAATCGGAATGATCGGGTGTGCGCTCGGCGCAGTGCTGCTTCTGGCGGCGTGCGCTCCGCAGGTGACGACCAATGTGCCGGATGTGCTGACCGTGCAGACGGCAGGCGGAGGAACGGAGAACGGTTCCGCGCAGGCGGATGCAGGAGAGCCCAGGACGGTGACGGTCACCGCCGCGGAGACGGTAAAGGCGGCGCCGGATATGGCGCAGATCGTCTATGAGATCACAACGGAGGATAAGGACGCCCAGGTCTGCCAGCAGAAGAACGGCGAGACGCTGGATGCGGTGATCGCTTATCTGAAGGAGCAGGGCGCGGCGGAGAATTCCATCAAGACGTCGGACTTCTCGTTAAACCCGCAGTATGAGTATCCGGGCGGCGGCAGGCAGGTGCTTGTCGGTTACGAGATGGATACTGAGCTGACGGTATCGGACGTGCCGGTGGATCAGGTGGGGCAGCTTCTGACCGGCGCCGTAAGCGCCGGCGCGAACCGGATCCGGGACGTGTCCTACTATGCCAGCAGCTACGATGAGGCGTACGATACCGCGCTCGGCCTGGCCATGGAGATGGCGCGGGAGAAGGCGGAGGCCATTGCACACGCCGGCGGCTGTCAGGTGACGGACGTGTTGAACGTGACCGAATCCGCCGACCGCCAGAGCGGTCGTTATGTAGAGTCCGGT
Source organism: uncultured Lachnospiraceae bacterium (assembly GCA_947624815.1). Lineage (GTDB taxonomy): Bacteria > Bacillota > Clostridia > Lachnospirales > Lachnospiraceae > UBA3402. Next base: position 45,172 of record CANQME010000004.1, read on the forward strand.
ATCAGCCGGAATATGATGGCAGTCGAGGCTGCGCAGGACAGCGCCGTAGAGATGACGGTTATGGCCGGGGAGATGGACGTAGAGGCGGAGGTCACGGTGGTATACCGGCTGCTGCCGAGGTAAGAGACGGATGCGAAGGATACCGCCGCAGACAGGAGTTATGATAGATTATGATAGAGATAAGGCTGAATGACAATTCCTATGAGCAGGATATCCGGGAGCTTCTGATGGCGTTCTATCCCGGCGAGGGGTTCGTCTACGGCGGGGCGAAGCCGGACTGCAGCGGCGCGGCGGATAAGCGGCCGGCGGTGCAGGGATGTGGCGTTGCCGCGCAGGGGCATGACGTTGCCGCGCAGGGGCATGACGTTGCCGCGCAGGAACGTGGCGTTGCCGCGCAGGGGCATGACGTTGCCGTGCAGGAACGTGGCGTTGCCGCGCAGGGGCATGGCGTTGCTGTGCAGGAGATTCCGTCGCCTGCTCAGTCGCCGCATGCCGATACGGAAGGGAAAGCGCTGTCAGCGGCATCATCAGAGATCCGTCTGACCGTGGAGGGCCTGGTAAGCGACGGCCGCCGCTCCTTCTGCCTGCGGCTGATCTTCGCCGGAGTTGCGGAGTATCATGTGATGCGTAATCTCCCGCCGGAGCTTGAGAAGGAAGCGGCACACCGGGACGAGCCCATTTCCCTGAATTATGACGACCGCACCGACGCGAAGAATAAGATCAAGCGCCGTCTCTATGTGCTGCTGATGTTTGCCACCGGGAAGGTGCTTCCGTGGGGAGCGCTCACCGGCATCCGTCCGACGAAGATCGCCATGACGAAGCTTCAGGAGGGGATGGCGCCGGACGAGATCGCCGCGTTCATGAAGGAGAATTATTACGCAAGCGGCGAGAAGATCGCGTTAAGCATCGAGATCGCCCAGAGGGAGCGGGAGCTTCTGTCCGCCGTGGACTGTGCCGGCGGCTACAGCCTGTATGTGGGAATCCCGTTTTGCCCGACGACCTGTCTGTACTGCTCGTTTACGTCTTTCCCGATCGGTAAGTGGGCCGGGAAGACCGGCCTCTATCTGGACGCGCTTTTTAAGGAGCTGGACTATGTATCGCGGAGAATGAGCGGCCGGACGCTGACCACGGTCTATTTCGGCGGCGGAACGCCAACCTCTCTGTCCGCAGAGGATCTGGACCGTCTGTTTACGAAGCTGCGGTCCGAGTTCGATGTGGATCACGCCAGGGAATTTACGGTGGAAGCTGGACGCCCGGACAGCATCACGCGGGATAAGCTGAAAGTCCTTAAGAAGCATGGCGTCACGCGGATCTCCATCAATCCGCAGACCATGAACCAGGCGACGCTGGATCTGATCGGCCGCCGCCACACGGTGGAGGACGTGAAGGAGAAATTCGCCGTGGCCCGGGAAGAGGGCTTTGACAATATCAATATGGACCTGATCGTGGGTCTTCCGGAAGAGGATATGGAGGAAGTCCGCGCGACGATGGAGCAGATCCGGGAACTGGGCCCCGACAGTCTGACGGTTCATTCGCTGGCCATCAAGCGGGCCGCGCGGCTGAACACGATGAAGGATGTCTACAGGGATCTGAAGATCGTGAACACCCAGGAGATCATCGACATGACCGCCCGCTATGCGCGGGAGATGGGACTGGAGCCCTACTATCTCTACCGCCAGAAGAACATGGCCGGGAATTTCGAGAACGTGGGCTACGCCGCCCCCGGGAAGGCGTGTCTCTACAATATTCTGATCATGGAGGAGCAGCAGACCATCGTCGGCTGCGGCGCCGGCACGACAACCAAGCGGGTGATCCCCGGCGAGAACCGGATCGAGCGGGCGGAAACGGTGAAGAACGTAGAGCACTATATCGCGCGTGTGGACGAGATGATCGAAAGGAAAGAGAGGCTGTTTTCGCTGCCGGAATATTCTTAGAAAAGGTTTGAAATATCCTGCAGAGTTGCGTATAAATAAAAGGAACCACCTACAAGAACGTTACTGACTTATCAAAACGACAACCAATTTTACTCTAAGATATGTTCTCGTTTATCAGCCAGAAGTTCATTGATCCGCATCACATCCATATGGCGTTCGATTCCGTATATGATGATTGCGTCCCGCGAAGATCTGGCGTAAAGAATCCCCTCTCCGGCGCATTCCAGACACCGCTGCGTTTCCCGCAGCGTAAGTCCGGCAGCGATGCACAGGGCCAGGATCTTGTCACGATTCGGCTTTCTGATGCCGTTCAGAATCTGGTAGGCGTAGGTGCGGTCCAGCTGTGCTGCACGGATGACATCGGCTTTTTTCAGATCACGGATCTTAAGATAATGCTGAAAGCAGCCGGCGAAATCCATGCTGTCGTCCGGTTTTGTATGTGTCTCAAGATAGGTGTCCAGTTCCTTCTGCGAATGGGTGCCGGTCAGGATACGCAGCAGTTCGCCGGTGGTTTTTGAGTCTGCAGGTCGCGGCGTCCCGGGATGGGCGTCATTTTCTTTCTTCAGCATGTCGGGTTCTCCTTTTGTATTTCCGTTTTTTATGTTACACTAAATATGGTTATTGTACAAGTAAAAAATGGCGGGTTTGACACCGGGCTGAACAAAGCGGTGAACGGTGCGGCAGTCTGCGCTGCCCGAGGTTCGTCTGCTTCTGACGGAAACGAAGCGCGGACGGCCCGGCCGCATATACGAGGTTGGAAACATTTTCAGAAATGAAGAGGAAGCCATATGCCGGATCGATATCAGGAAATCGCACCTATCGGTAAATATAAAAATATCTGGCTGGTTCTTGACCGGGACACGGGGAAGATCTATGTGAGGAAGTGCCTTGAGACGTTCAATCAGGAAGTGTATGAACGTGTTGCAGGGCTTCACAATGTCCATATCCCCGCCATTGCCGCGTGGAAGCTGGAAGCAGGCAGATTCTGGCTGATCGAGGAGTATATAAATGGTGAGACGCTGGAGGAACGGCTCAATCGCGGGATTTCCTTTACCAGGGAAGAAGCGGTCGGAATCGTCCGCCAGGTCTGCGAGGCCCTTGCCTGCCTGCATAACCAGGAGCCGCCGGTCATTCACCGGGATGTGAAGCTGTCCAATATCATGATTTCCCATGACGGGATCGTGAAGCTGATCGATTATAACGCGGCCCGGCTATATGAGAAGGGACAGAACCAGGACACCAGGCTGATCGGAACCGAAGCCTACGCGGCTCCCGAGCAGTTTGGCTTTGCCCAGACGGACGCCCGGACGGATATCTATGCGCTGGGCGTGGTGTTCAACTATCTTCTGACCGGAGGGCACATCAAAGACCGGATAGCAGAAGGAGACTGCGGTGCTGTTATCCGGAAATGTACGCAGATGGACCCGAAGCAGAGATATCAGTCAGTATGGGAACTGGACCGGGCGCTGCAGGCCCTGCAGATGAATGGGCCGTCCGGGGCGGCGACAGAGGCGGAAGAGCCTTTTCACGAAGGTTCTGCGTCCGCGTCATGGGCGGCAGAGACGGAAGAATCCCTTCGTGCAAGACCTGCGCCCATGCCATGGGCGGAGAAGGGAAAATCCGGAAAACCCGGCATATGGCCGATTCCCGGATTCCGAAGCGGCGTATGGTGGAAGAAGCTGCTGGCGGTGGCGGGGTATCTGTTCATTTTCTATCTGAGTCTGACGGTTGAATTTGAGATGGATATAGGCCGTCCGTTGGCCTTGTGGACAGACAGGGCTCTGGTGCTTGTCAGCCTTCTGCTTACTGTAGCAGTATATACAGATTATTGCGGCGCCGCCGCGAAAATGTCGCTCCTGCACCATAAGAAAAGATGGGTGCGCTGGATCGGGTATTGTATGGTCTGGCCGTTCATATTTGCGCTTTTGATTCTTCTTGAGGAAATCGCGGTTTCTGTGATCAGGACCGTATGGAAAATTTGAAAATGTATGCTGTCAGCATACCAAAATACAGAAGGAAAATAGTAAACTGCCGGTAGAGAGAAGAATACCGGCAGTTATTTAATGTTTATCGGAAGAAGGGGAGTTCTGGTTGAAATGTGCGATCACATCTTCCAGAATACTCTTAACCAGAGGAAGGGCTTCTCTTGGACACTCGCTGAGAAGTTGGGACAGTTCGCCGTTCATATAAACAGGAGAAGCGCAGTCCGCACCCTGCAGAATGTAAGCGGGCTCTATTTCCAGAAAATGACAAATCTGAACCAGCCGTTCCAGATTAATCTGTGTCCTTCCGCATTCGATTCTGCTGATGAACGCAGTGGAAACATCCAGATATTCCGCCAGCTGTTCCTGCGTGACGTGCTTTTCTTTCCGGCATTTTGCCAGGCGCTGACCCATCAGCTTGTAATCGAGTATCATGCGTATCACCCTTTTTCATTATATTCAGAAACAGTGAAAAAGATAAGGAACCTATAAGTTAATATTGACTTATAAATCATATTAAGATATACTTTATGCGAACTGAGATTCGCCCAAAAGCTGCGGCGACGTGGGTTGAAACCAGATGAACAAGGAGGAGACAACATGAGTAAAGAGAAACCAGCAACAAAAATATGCAAGTATTGCAAAACAGAGATTCCGTACGATGCGAAAGTGTGCCCGCAGTGCCGTAAAAAGGTAAAAGGCGGTATCCTGAAATGGATCGTTATTGCGGTTGTGGCGATTCTTGTTATAAGTGCTTTTGCAGGGGGAGGGGATAAGAACACAGGAGGAACGCAGAAAATAGGGGAGGTCAGTCGGACTTCACCGGCGGCGAATCCATCTGAGAGTAAGAAAATAGAAGATACGGCTCCGGAGCAGACAGCTCAGCCTGAATCGGAAGAATCGGAGACAGAGACGGAACCGGAATCGCCGGCTGAGGAAGTAAAAACCATATATAATGTTGGTGATATTCTGAAAGACGGAGATCTGGAAATCGTCTATATGTCCAGCGGCGAATATGTAAGTGACAATGAATTTCTGCAGCCTGCGGACGGAAACAAATACATTTTCATTCAGTTGGCATTTCGAAATACATCCGAGACGCAGGATGCGACAGTTTCCGTTTATAGCTTTGAGTGTTATGCGGACGGGTATAATGCCAGCGCATACTATGGAGGAGAGGATGCGCTGTCTGCCACATTATCGGCAGGACGATCTACTTCCGGCTATCTGTATTTTGAGGTTCCGGAGGATGCGGCAGAGATCGAGATCGAATATGAGCCGAATGTATTTTTGGACAGAAAGATCACGTTTACCTATGAAGGGGATGTGGACAGCGGCTATATCCTGGAGGGTGACAGTACACCTACGGAGGGCGCACTCCATATTGGAGAGACGGCAGAATCCAAGAGCCTGAACATCACGTATCTTTCCTGCTTTACAGATGAGAGCGACAATATGTTCATTCAGCCAAAGGATGGTTATCATTATGTAACATGCGAATTTGAATTTGAGAATGTATCGTCATCGGATCAGACAATTTCGTCATATAGCTTTGATTGCTATGCGGATGGAATCGATTGTGTCGGCACCTATTTCAGGGACGACAATATTAGCGCTACGATGTCTGCTGGACGGAAAGCCAAGGGAACGGTTACCTTTGAGGTTCCGAATGACGCTCAGGTGGTTGAAGTGGAATATCTGTCGAATTTCTGGACGTCTAACCGAGTTGTGTTTATGGTTGAAGAGCAGTCATAATTTACAAATGGCCGGAAAATGCCGCCCGCAAAACGCAGGCGGCATTTTTAAGGGTTATAGCACCTTCTCAATCGGCATGCAAAGACATATTGATACAATTGCAAAACGTGTGAAAATATGGCATAAGGCGTTTGCATAACGTGAAAATGGATGTAAAGGAGTGGGCGCTGTCATTTTTGCAAAAGTCACCATGGAGATCCGCGGATTCCTGCAGGAACCGGACAGCCCGGAAAGCTGAAAAAAGAGATTGCCATTTACGATTCAAGATAGTATACTGTCCAAGTAGGCGGTAAGTGCTGCAAAGCTGCAGCCCGCGGCGTGTCGTATGCCGCCGGCAGAAAAAGAAAGAGAGACATCCTATGGCATTGAAGAAAAAGCCGGTCACCGGCATGAGGGATATCCTGCCTGACGAGATGCAGGTGCGGGATTTTGTGATGAACCAGATCAAGGAGACGTATCGGGGCTTCGGATTCACCCAGATGGAGACCCCCTGCGTGGAGCATATCGAGAACCTGACCAGCAAGCAGGGCGGGGACAATGAGAAACTGATCTTCAAGATCTTAAAGAGAGGCGAGAAGTTGGACCTGGCCGGAGCGGCGGAGGAGAACGACCTGGTGGATACCGGGCTCCGTTATGATCTGACGGTGCCGCTGGCCCGGTATTATTCCAACAACGCGGCGCAGCTGCCGTCGCCGTTCAAGGCGCTGCAGATGGGAAGCGTGTGGCGGGCGGATAGGCCTCAGAGGGGACGTTTCCGTCAGTTTACCCAGTGCGATATCGACATCCTGGGCGATGCGTCCTCCATGGCAGAGATCGAGCTGATCCTGGCGACGACCACGGCGCTTGGGAAGATCTGCCCGGACAACCGCTTCGAGGTGCGGATCAACGACCGCAATATTCTCCGCGGCATGGCTGTTTACAGCGGTTTTGCGGAGGAGTCCCTGGAGACGGTCTTTATCATTCTGGACAAGATGGACAAGATCGGTTACGACGGCGTGGCGGCGGAGCTGAAGGAGAACGGCTGTGGAGAAGCCGCCATTACCAAATACATGAATCTTCTGACGGGAGCCGGCGACGATGCGGCCGGCGTCCGGAGGCTGGGCGAGACGCTGAAGGACGTCATGCCGCAGACCGTGACCGAAGGTCTCGCGGACATCATGGATACGGTCACTCAGGTCAGCGAGATGAAGTTCACCCTGAAATTTGATCCGACGCTGGTGCGCGGCATGTCCTATTACACCGGAACCATTTTCGAAGTATCTATGGAAGGAATGGGCGTTTCCGTCGCGGGCGGAGGCCGTTACGATAAGATGATCGGCAAGTTCACCGGTACGGACACTCCGGCCTGCGGCTTCTCCATCGGCTTCGAGCGGATCGTCACGATCCTGATGGAGCAGGGCGGCAAGGTTCAGAATAAAACGGCGAAAAAGGCGTATCTGGTCGAGAAGGGCATGGATCAGGCCCGCTTTACGCAGATTATGAAACAGGCTATGGACGAGCGCAGGACCGGCGTCTGTGTGCTGGTGTCCCAGATGAATAAGAATAAGAAATTCCAGAAGGAGCAGCTGACGAAGGACGGATATACGGAGTTCGTGGAATTCTACCGGGAAGCGCTGAAGTGACGGCGGGACATCCGGAATGGCCTTCCGTTCCCTGCAGATCAAAGTGTGGCGGAACCGCCTGACAGCGGTAAGATGAGGAGCAGAACGAATGGGACGTTCGGCTCCTCCTTCTTTTCCCCTCCGGAACTGTGAAAACTCTGTGAAAATGTGGAAAACCCGCGCATTATCTGCTAAAATAGTGGATAAACAGATCCAATGGAAAGTACGGCGCCCGTCAGGGGCGCATTTACGGAGGCATACCCATGGAACAGTTAAAAATTCTGGTAGTAGACGATGAAGCCCGCATGCGCAAGCTGGTGAAGGACTTTCTGACCGTCAAGGGCTTTCGGGTCCTGGAGGCCGGCGACGGGGAGGAAGCGGTAGATATATTCTTTGCGCAGAAGGATATCGCTCTGCTCATACTTGACGTTATGATGCCCAAAATGGACGGCTGGCAGGTTGTCAAGACCATTCGCCAGCACTCCAGGGTTCCGATTATCATGCTCACTGCCCGCGGCGAGGAACGGGACGAGCTTCAGGGCTTCGACCTGGGCGTGGACGAATACATTTCCAAGCCGTTCAGTCCCAAGATCCTGGTAGCCCGTGTGGAAGCCATCCTGCGCCGCAGCGGTACCGCTGCAGGCGACGCCCTGGAGGTGGGGGGCATCCGGATCGACAAGGCCGCCCATCAGGTCACCATCGACGGTACGCCGGTGGAGCTAAGCTATAAGGAGTTTGAGCTTCTCACCTATTTCGCGGAAAACCAGGGAATGGCGCTTTCCCGTGAGAAGATCCTGAACAATGTATGGAACTACGATTATTTCGGCGACGCCAGAACCATTGACACCCATGTGAAGAAGCTGCGCAGCAAGATGGGGGAAAAGGGCGACTACATCAAGACCATCTGGGGTATGGGCTATAAATTCGAGGTGAACGCATGAAACGGTCTCTTCGCGTCAGGGCGACCCTGCTTTTCGTGGGGCTGACCGCGGTCATTCTGATTGGGATCTGGGCTGCCAACAATCTGCTCCTGGAGCGGTTCTATGTAGACAGTAAGGTGGTGGCCATGCGGCAGGCATACCGCCAGATCGACGCGCTTGTCATGAAAAGGAACGCCGCCGGCGGCAGCATTCGAGACGAGTTTCCGTCGAACGGCACCTTCGACAGCGGCGAGCAGACGGAGGGCGTTCAGCTTCTGCGCCGCCTGGGCGACCAGAACAACATCATGACGATCATCATTGACGGCGTATCCGACTACCCGATCGTCTCATCGGGCCGGGACGCGGCGTTTATGATGGATCGGGTGCGCCAGTATATTCTGGGCTGGCAGTCGCCGGGCTCCGAGAGCAACGAGACGATTCTGGAGACTGAGAATTATACGATCCAGAAGAGCTTCTATAACCGCTCCAATTCCTACTATCTGGAATGCTGGGGCTTCTTCTCGGACAACCAGACGATCTTCATCATGTCCATGCCGCTGGAAAGTATTGCCGAGAGTGTGGAGCTGTCCAACCGTTTCCTGGGATATGTGGGCCTGGCGGCCCTGTTCATCGGCTGCGTCGCCATCTATCTGGTGACCCGCAAGGTGACGTCCCCGATCCTGCAGCTGGCGGATATTTCCGAACGGATGTCGAGGCTGGATTTCGACGCCAAGTACACCGGCAATGCGCAGGATGAGATCGGCGTATTGGGGAACAGTATGAATACGCTGTCGGACAAGCTGAGGGATACCATCGGCGAACTGAAATCCGCCAATCTGACGCTTCAGAAGGATATCGAAGAGAAGATCCAGATCGATGAGATGCGAAAGGAATTTATCGCAAATGTATCCCATGAGCTGAAGACGCCGATCGCGTTGATCCAGGGCTACGCGGAGGGCCTGTCGGAGGGAATGGCCGATGATCCGGAAAGCCGGGATTATTACTGCGGCGTGATCGTAGACGAGGCCGGTAAGATGAACCGGATGGTCCGTCAGCTCCTGACGCTGACCGCCCTGGAGTTCGGCAATGAAGAGCTGAACATGGAGCGTTTCGATATCACGGAGGTCATCCGCGGCGTCCTTTCCGCCGCCGGTATTCTGATCCAGCAGAAGAATGCCCGGGTCCAGCTGTCCATGTCGCCGCCGGTATATGTGTGGGCCGACGAGTTCAAGATCGAGGAGGTGCTTACGAATTATATAAGCAACGCGCTCAATCACCTGGACGGCGCATGCGTCATCCGGATCAGCGTGGAGGCGCCGGACGCTCAGAACCGGGTGCGGGTAGCGGTCCGCAATACCGGTGATCCGATTCCGGAGGAGGCGCTGCCGAATCTGTGGACCAAATTCTTCAAGGTGGACAAGGCCAGAACGCGGGAATACGGCGGCAGCGGGATCGGGCTTTCCATTGTAAAGGCGATCATGGAATCCCATCATCAGGGATATGGCGTCCGGAATGTGGAGGACGGCGTCGAATTCTGGTTTACGCTGGACGCAGGGAACGAAGAAAAAAGCGTCGGATAGAAAAATTTTTAAAAAATATAAAAAAAGCTGTGTCAAGCGAAAATGAAAATGTCCCGAAAATTTTTAAACATTAGCCCTGACTGCTCAGGGCTTTTGTTTGTTCCAC